>JBDTMW010000133.1:0-6797 GCA_039934065.1 Actinomycetota bacterium
GGTCGAGCTCGATACGCGGCGCCTCGAGCACCGGCAACGCCTGCTCGTTCGCCAGGTCGACCGCATGACGAACGCGTTCGTCGGTGTCGATGCGCTCGGCGACGTATAGCGCGGTCGCGGGGATCTGCGCGGTCAGCGAGTCGACGACCGAGTTACGTCCGACGACGTACTCGGGCCCACCTTTCGGAGATCGGCCGCGACCGGGCGACGGACGTCCGCCGCCCTTCTGATCGCGATTGGCCGCCGCCCGCGCCTTGCGCCCCGCCGCATGCTTGTCGCGATCGGACGCCTTGGGCGTCGGGCCGCGTCCCTTCAGCTGCTTGCGCCGCTGCCCACCGCTGCCCACTGATGGGCCTTTCTTGCCTTTGCGGATCGCGCCTTTGCGTTCTGAGTTGCCGGCCATCAGTTCTCCTCGAGCAGTGACCAGCGGGCGCCCTCTGCGGTGTCGTCGATCGCGATGCCGGCTGCCGCGAGCGAGTCGCGGATCGCGTCGGCGGTGGTGAAGTCCTTGTTGGCCCTGGCTTCGCGGCGCGCGTGCAGCTGGGCGGTGACCAACGCGTCAACGACGTCATGCAGGTCAGTGCCGGCGCCCTCGCGCTCGACCCACGTGTCAGAGAGCGGGTCGACGCCCAAGATGTCGAGCATGGCGCGTACTGACGCAAGAGCCGCACGCGTGGCGTCGTCGTCAGCGGCCGCCAACGCTTTGTTGCCGTCGGTTGCTACCTCGTGAACCGCGGCTAGAGCTGCCGGGACACCGAAGTCGCCATCCATCGCCCGCTCGAAGTCTGCGCACACGATGCCGCGCTCGGTCACACCAACCCGCTGCGTCGCATGGCGAACGAACGACTCGAGCCGTCGGAAGCCGGCACCGGCCTCTTGCAACGCGCCCTCGCTGTACTCCATGTGTGAGCGGTAGTGCGAGGCCACGAGGTAGTAGCGCAGCTCAATCGGCCGTACGCGTTTGACGACCTCGGTGACGAGGAGTGAGTTGCCGAGCGACTTGCTCATCTTCTCGCCGCTGGTCGTCACCCAATAGTTGTGCAGCCAATAGGACGCGAACGCATCACCGGCAGCCTTGCTTTGCGCGATCTCGTTCTCGTGGTGGGGGAACACCAGGTCGAGTCCGCCGCCGTGGATGTCGAACGCGGCACCCAGGTACTTGTGCGCCATCGCCGAGCACTCCAGGTGCCAGCCAGGACGCCCCGGTCCCCACGGCGTGTCCCACGACGGCTCATCGGCCTTGGCTGACTTCCACAGGGCAAAGTCGCGGGGGTCGCGCTTGGCGTCTGACGTCGAGTCGGCCGCTGGTTTCATCTCGTCGACGCGTTGCCCCGAAAGCTCGCCGTACCGCGACCACGAGCCGACATCGAAGTAGACGTCACCCCCGGCCGCGTACGCATGGCCGGCGTCGATCAGCCGCTGCATCAGCACGATCATCTCCGGCACGTGGCCGGTGGCGCGCGGCTCACCGGCGGGAGGCAGGCAGCCCAGCACCTCGTACGCCGCGGCGAAGGCGCGCTCGTTGCGCATGGCCAGCTGCCAGAACGGGACGCCTTCGGCCTCTGCTCCGGCGATGATCTTGTCGTCGATGTCGGTGACATTCCGGATCAGCGTGACGGCATACCCGCGATGAGCGAACCAGCGACTCATGACGTCAAACACCACGCCACTTCGGATGTGACCGATGTGCGGCGGCGCCTGCACCGTGGCGCCGCAGAGGTAGATCGACACCTGGCCAGGGCGCAGCGGCGTGAACTCACGCGTACGGCGCGCGGCGGTGTCGTACAACGAGATCGTCACCGGGTAAGGCTAGCGGGCAGGGTCGATGACCTGTGAGTTGTCCGCCCAGAGCGCGTGAGGGCGTCCCTCTTGGGGATTGTGGGCTTTGGATCAGCGGGGGATGAGGAGCGCCGTGGCGATGGCGGCGATGCCTTCACGTCGTCCGGTGAGCCCGAGCCCATCGGTGGTCGTACCGCTCACCGACACCGACGCGTCACATGCGGTGCCCAATGCCGCCTCGGCCTCTTTGCGGCGAGGCCCGATTGTGGGGCGCTCGCCAATAATCTGCACCGCAATGTTGCCGATCCCAAAGCCAGCCTCACCAACGAGGCGGGCACATTCGCCGAGCAGCCGGACGCCGGACGCGTCAGCCCACTCGAGCCGATCGGTGCCGAACACAGTACCCAGGTCGCCTAGTCCGGCAGCCGACAACAACGCGTCGCAGCAGGCGTGCGCTGCCACATCACCGTCGGAGTGCCCACTGCAGCCTGCTGGTTCGTCGGGCCATGACAGCCCAGCGAGCGCCATCGGGCGCCCCACCTCAAGCGGGTGGACGTCGACGCCCACACCTACCCGGGGCGCCGGCACTAGTGCACCCCCGCCGACCGACGGCGAGCCAGCACTGCCTCGGCCAGGATCAGATCGATGGGACGCGTCACCTTGAACCCGTCCTCAGATCCGGGGATCACCATGACGGGTCGCCCGAAGTGCTCCACCAGGCCGGCATCGTCACTGGCGTCCTCTAGACCCTGCTCCGCGGCATCACGATGTGCCGACTCAAGAACAAGGCGGGCAAAACCTTGCGGCGTCTGAGCCGCTCGCAGCTTCGAGCGATCAACGGTGGTCTCGACCCGGCCAGCGGTGTCGACCTGCTTGATCGTGTCAGTGACCGGGACGCCGGGCACCACGGCATCGGCGCCGCTTCTTACCGCTGACGTGACCGCATCGATCACCTCACCCGGTACCAGCGGACGCGCTGCGTCGTGGACCAGCACAACGTCGACGTCGTCGGGGATCGCGCGCAAGGCCAAGGACACCGACTGCTGACGGGTTTCGCCGCCAGTCACGACGTGCAGCTCGGTATCGCCAGCTACGGGATGCAACAGAGAGCCGACGCGCGCTTCTTCACCGGCTGGCGCGGCAACGATGATCACGTCGACTGAGCGCGCCTCTGCAAGGGCGCGGATCGCGTGCGCAAGGAGCGGCTGGCCGGCCAACTCTCGCAGCGCTTTTGGCTCGCCAGGGCCGAGCCGCTCACCACGGCCAGCGGCAGGAACGACGGCAGCGGCCCTCATCGGGCCGGCTCCACCTCGGGCTTGGTCATGGGGACAGGTTCCCCTACTGGCCGGGTGAACACCAAACGCCCGTTGGCGGTGGTCAGCACGCTCGTCACCTGGACGAGTACCTCGTGGCCAACGAACTCGCGTCCCCGCTCGACCACGACCATGGTGCCGTCGTCGAGATAGCCGACGCCTTGCGCAGGCTCTTTGCCGGTCTTGGTGACCAGCACGGTGACCTCATCGCCAGCCGTGACCGGAGGCCGCAGCGCCAGCGCCAGGGCATGAAGATTGAGGACGCGGACGCCGGCAATGCCTGCGGCCTTGGCGAGGTTGGTGTCGAGGGTCAGCAGGGCCGCGTCCCGATCGATGCAGAGCCGGACCAGCTTGGCATCCACCTCTGGAACACCGGGGACGACGTCGTCGAGGACGACGACTTCGACTCCGCCCTCACGCTTGAGCGCCTCGAGGACCTCAAGGCCGCGCCGACCTTTGCCGCGGCGAAGGTCGTCTGCGGCGTCGGCAAACGCCTGAAGCTCGCCGATCACCGGTGCTGTCAGCAGGATCTGGCCGTGCAGAAACCCGGCTCGCACGACGTCGAGAATGCGGCCGTCGATGGCGACGGAGGTGTCAATGATCTTGGGGTAGGCCGAGGCAGCAGACGACGGCGGCGCCATTCCGGCTTTTGCGCCGAACATCCCGATCATCGAGTCACGCTTGGCCGCGCCAACGCGAAAGCCAAGCAGCCCGAGCACGACAACAGCGAATCCGAAGATCGGGATCGACAGGGCCGGCGTCCCCACAAAGAAGATCGGCCACGCGACAGCGACGCCGAGGAACACTCCCACCATGCCACCGAAGACGCCACCAACAATCGTCTCGGCCGAGACCGATCGCAGCCGCTCCTCGGTGCGGTCAACTGCCGCGATGGTGGTACGTCCGAGGACGCCGCCGATGGCGTAGCCAATGAAGCTTCCGAGAACGACACCGAGCAGGGCACCGTCGACGCCGGCGAATGCGGTGGCTTCGAGGTCCCACCGCGAGCCGACCAGTGAGCCGAGGCCAGCAAAGAACACGACCACGAACAGACGCAACAGCTCAACGACCCCACTGGGGACGCGCTTGAGTCGGGGGCGGCGCATGTCACGACTCCTCGGCAAATGGCTAGAGCCTTGCCCAGGGGCGGGCCCGGCCTCCTTCTGCCTTCGGCAGAATCAGCACCAGCCCTAAGCCTCGCCACACCCACAATGCGGAAGGTGACGGGGCGGAGCGGCTAGCTGGCCAATACCTCGTCGAGGATGGCCTCGGCCTTGTCCTCGTTGGTCTTCTCGGCCAGTGCCAGCTCAGACACCAAGATCTGACGCGCCTTGGCCAGCATGCGCTTCTCGCCGGCCGATAGCCCGCGGTCCTGCTCACGGCGGAACAAGTCTCGGACGACCTCGGCGACCTTGATCACGTCGCCGGATGCCAACTTTTCAAGGTTCGCCTTGTAGCGGCGTGACCAGTTGGTGGGCTCTTCGGTGTACGGCATCCGCAGGACGGTGAAGACCCGCTCCAGGCCCTCGGAGTCGACCACGTCACGCACGCCCACGTACTCGGCGTTGTCGGCGGGGACACGCACCGTCAAATCACCCTGCGCCACCTTCAGGACCAGGTAAACCCGCTCTTCGCCCTTGACGACGCGGGTCTCCATCGCTTCGATCTTGGCGGCACCGTGATGGGGGTAAACGACAGTCTCGCCGACCTCGAACGACATGTGGTGGAGTCCCCTCTTGTGGTGTGGTGAGGCCCTAGTCTAACACGCCCCGCTGACCCGGCGATCGGCGTTTCCGCAGGTCAGAGGGTGTTCGCGGGAGGATGAACCGCGAAACTGGGGGTTGACAGACCGACGCTTTCCATGGCACGCGCGCGCCCTCACACAATCAGGGCAATACTCGGGCCTATGAGCGGTGTAGGTGCATCCGGGCCCGGCCCGGACGGCCGTCACGACGACCTCACCCCCGAAGACCTGGCCGGACTGTCGCTGCACATCCCCGATGACCCTCGTGAGTTGCTCGCTGAGCGCGCTCCGCGGGTGGCTCCCGATGACCGCCAGCCAGTCCCGGCGACTCGCTCGCGGGCCGATCACCGCAAGGCCCGACGGCGGCGGCTCACCCTGACCGCCGCCGTCGTCGCGATCTCGATGCTGGTCGTCGCCCTGTCAGGAGCGGTCGGGGCTTGGATCGTCGGTCCGCAGGCGTCCGCACCCCCCGCCGTACCGCTCGCCAACGTCTTGCCCGACCCCGGCCAGGTGGGCGGGCTGCTGCCTGACGCCGCATTGCAGGACGGCGGGGCGACCATTCCGGCGCGGGCGCTGCGTCCGGCCGTGATCGTGGTGGTACCGCCCGCGTGCGATGAGTGCGCCGAGCTGCTGACCACTCTTGCGCCGCAGGTTGCGTCGTTCGGCTACTCGATGGTGGCCGTCGGGGCACCCGGCCAAGAGCAGCAGCTGACCGCCCTCGCTGAGACCGTGGGCACCACGCGTCTGGCCACGCTGGTCGACCAGCAAGGCACCCTGCGGGCGGCCTACGGGCTCACCGGCTCCACGATCGTTCTCGTGCGCAACGACGGGGTGGTCGTCGACGTCGTCCGTGATCCCACCCCTGAGACCCGCATCGAAGGCGCACTCGTCAGCATGGCGCCCGCCGCCGGACAGCGCGCCTGACGGCCGGGTAACCGTGGCAAGCCCACCGTGAGTGGCTACGCTGTCGGCCATGCGCTCGCTTCTTGTCGCCCGCCGTTTGCGACTCCCCTTTGCCGCCGCCGCCTGCACGTTGTTCGTTTTGAGTGGCTGTGCCGCCGGTCAAAACGCCGAGACCAGCCAGGCCTACAACCCGTCCGACGGCCGCAACGTCAATATCCCCGAAGATGCCGGGTTCAACGACGAGTACGTCGCAGTGCGCAACGCCCTGGTCGTCAGTGACGGCGGGCCGGCTTCCATCACGGTGACGGTCGTCAACAACGGTGCCGAAGCCGACCTGCTCACCGAGGCGAGAATCGGCGACCAGACGGCTGTCTTCGTCGGAGGTCCCGTCGAGCTCGCGCCTGACCAGAGTGTCTCGATCGGCGGAGGGTCTGAGCGCTTGGCGCTGGTCGAGGCCGGCGGCGTCGAACCCGGCAACTGGACCCAGCTGACCTTGTCATTCACCCGTGCGGGCAGCATCACGATCGACGTTCCCGTCATCAACTCTGACGACGAGTACGCCTTCCCCCCCGAAGAAGCCTAGAAGCCCGCCGACTGTCCCCCTGGGTGAGGCCCTGGCCCGCCGACTGTCCCCCAGGGTGAGGCCCTGGCCCGCCGACTGTCCCCCTGGGTGAGGCCCTGGCCCGCCGACTGTCCCCCTGGGTACGCGTCAGGCTTCGAACTTGTAGCCGAGTCCGCGCAAGGTCACGATGTGACGAGGGTGCGCCGGGTCGTCCTCAATCTTGGCGCGGAGGCGCTTGACGTGGACGTCCAACGTCTTGGTGTCCCCGACGTAGTCAGATCCCCATACCCGGTCGATGAGCTGCATCCGGGTGAGCACCCGGCCCGCGTTGCGCAGCAGCATCTCGAGCAGCTCAAACTCTTTGAGTGGCAGCTTGAGCATCTCGCCGTTGACCGTGACGACGTGCCGCTCGACGTCCATGCGCACCGGACCGCCCTCGAGCACCGGCGGCAGCAGGTCTTCGGCCTCGCCGCCGCGTCGCAACACCGCCCGAATC
>JBDTMW010000134.1:0-6793 GCA_039934065.1 Actinomycetota bacterium
CCGACTTTCCGGCGATGCCGCTGAGCAGGCAGATGAGCGCGGCGGTCAGCAGAGTGGACCCGGGCAGGCCGGACCAGTGGGTGATCACCTCGCGGATGTTCGTCGTCCCGGCACCCGACGCAAGGATGATCAGGCCGATGACGAAGGCCAGGTCGGCGAACCGGGTCACCAGGAACGCCTTGGTGGCAGCCCTGGACGCGGAGGCCTTCCGGCTGTTGTGGCCGATGAGCAGGTACGAGCACCAGCCCATGACCTCCCAGCCGACGAGGGTGAGCACAAGGTCCCCGGACAGAACCACGAGCAGCATGCCGGCCAGGAACAACGAGACCGTTGCGGTGAAAGCTCCGTAGCGGTCGTCATCATGCAGGTACCACTTGGTGAAGAGCTGGATCGCCAGTCCCACGACGCCGACGGCGAACACCACGATGGCGCTCAGGTCGTCCACCAACAGGTGCAGCGGCATCTTCAGCTGGCCCAGCGGAAGGTCCCCGATAGTGGAGACCTCGCCAGCGGACGATTCGTGCTGCACGGCATACAGGACATAGGAGCCGGCGAGCAGGGTCACGACCCCGCCGGTGTTGGCGATGACCGCGCTCGCCAGCCGACGGCGGGCGACAAACAACCCGAGCACCGCCGCGACGAAGGGGGCCAGGACGACCAGACGGGCCGCCTGCGTTGCTAGATCACTCATGCGCCCGGCTCACTGAGGTCGATGTGGCCGCGTTTGCGGAACAGCGCCAGAATCACGGCCAGCGCGACTCCGATCTCGGCAGCGGCGATGGTGATGAGGAAGAGCGTCATGACAGCGCCAGTGCGCATGGTGTCGCCCCGCACCGAGCCCATCGTGACGAACAGCAGGTTGGCCGAGTTGAGGATCAGCTCGACCCCGATCAGCACAAGCACGGCGTTGCGGCGGGCGATGACGCCGTATGCCCCCGCCCCCGCAAGGACGCAGACGAGCATGAGCGGGAACCAGAGATGGATCATGCAGACACCTTCTCGGCCGACTCGGGTGACGTGTCGGCCGGCTTGGGTGACGTGGCCGGCATCCGCGAAACGGCCAGCGCGGCGATCAGCGCCACGAGGAGCAGGACCGAGAGCAGCTCGAAGGGCCACACCCAGGCGCTGAACAGCTGTGTGGCAATCGCCTTGGTGTCACCGGGTCTGGTCGACAGGACCTCTCCGCCAAGGGCCGGCAATAGAACTGCGGCAAGCAGCACCGTGGTGCCCGCCCCCACCACCGCCGCTGCGATCCGCTGGACCGCGCTGGATGAGTGCTCGGGACTGGGGCCTACGGGGGCGCGGGTCAGCATGAGTGCGAAGAGCACGAGAACCACGACCGCGCCGACATAGACGAGCAGCTGTACGAGAGCAACCAGCTCGGCCCCCAGGATCAGATAACAACCGGCCAGCGTGCCCAGCGTGACGACGAGCCACAGGGCGGCATGCACAAGATGGTGGGTGGTGACCGCGAGAACCGCACTCGCGGCGACGACCAGTCCAGCAGCACCAAACAGGATGTCAAGCGATGTCATGGGCTTGTCTCCGGAGGCTTGCGCGCAGGCTTGTTGGCTGCCGTGACCTCTTGCGGCTCTGCCGAGCTCGGGTCGAGCGCCGGTGGTGGCGGCACCGTGGGCATCCACTGCCCAAGACGGGCCTTCTCGTGCAGCAGGTCCTTGATGTCCAGCTCGGCGTACTCGAACTCCGGGCTCCAGTGCAGCGCGTCGAACGGGCAGACCTCGACGCAGATGCCGCAGTACATGCACAGCGAGAAGTCGATCGCGAACCGGTCGAGCACGTTCCGCTGGCGCTCACGCCCGCCCTCGGTGGTCGCCGGCAGCGTCTCCTTGTGGGAGTCGATGTAGATGCACCAGTCCGGGCACTCGCGCGCGCACAGCATGCAGCTCGTGCAGTTCTCCTCGAGCAGCGCGATGACGCCTTGCGTGCGCGGCGGCAGGTAGGGCTTTGTGTCGGGGTACTCGGCTGTGTGGGTGGGCTTGCCTAGAGTCCTGGCGGTGGTGATCAGTCCCTTGACGAGACCGGGAAGCAACCCAGAAGGCTTGGGACTCTCGGACGGACTTCCTTGTGCATGCTGGTGATCGGTCATCGTGAGCTCCACACCACCCCAACTGCGGTAATGGCCAGCTGAGCCAGCGCGACCGGAACGAGAATCAACCAGGCGAGACGCTGGAGCTGATCCTCGCGAATGCGCGGCCAGGACACCCGGAACCAGATGATCAGAATGGCGATGACATAGCCCTTGAGGATCGTCCACAGCGGCCCCAGAGCGTCGGAGAACGGGCCGTGCCAGCCGCCAAGGAAGAGAACGGCGAACAGCAGGGACATCACGACGATGCCGGCGTACTCGGAGAGCAGGAAGAAGGCGAACCGCAGCCCGGTGTACTCGGTGAACGGTCCCATCACGATCTCTGAGTCTGCAATCGGCATGTCGAAGGGCCCACGCTGGAGCTCGGCCAGCGAGGCGATGAGAAAGACGAACGCGCCGGGCAGCTGCCAGATCAGCCACAGGGGGGTCCACGCGTCAGCGATACCGGTCAACGACACCGACCCGGCGGCGAGAGCGACGGACGCCACCGAGAGAACCAGCGGCAGCTCGTAGCTGAGCAGCTGCGCGGCCGCCCGCATGCCACCGAGCAGGGCGAACTTGTTGGCGCTGGACCAACCCGCCATCAAGAGCCCGATGATCCCGACCGCACTGGCCGCCAGGACGAACAGGGCGCTGGCGCCGACATCGGCCCCGACGACCGTCGCGGAGAGCGGGATGACGCTGAGAGCCACGAGATAGGGAACCAGGGCCACCGCAGGCGCAAGCTTGAACACCCAACGGTCAGCCGCCCGCGGCGTGATGTCTTCTTTCTGGATGAACTTGGCCGCGTCCGCGACCAGCTGGGCCCAGCCGTGGTAGCCGCCGGCATACATCGGGCCGAGGCGACCCTGCAAGTGCGCCATCACCTTGTGCTCGGTCTGGCCCACCAGCAGCGGCAGCGTCAGGAACACGATCAGCACGCTCAACGAGCGCAGCACAACCTCAAGCACAGGATTCAACGCGGTCCCCAGGTGATGTCAGGAACGCCTGGTGCCGTGATCTTGCGCCGGCCAGGCTTGTCGGTCTGCGGGCCGCCGTGCGGCTGACCGCTTTCCTTCGGTCCGCCCTCGCCACCGCCTTCTCCTGGCTCCTTGGCGCCGGGCCACGCCTTGCTCGCGCGGGACGCCAGGACGAAGGCCTTGCGCAACGGAGTGCCGTCGAAACCCTCGGGAAGCAGCAGCGGTCGCAGGCCCAGTCCGGTGCCGTCGTCGAACCCCTCGAACTCGATGCCGAACATCTCGTAGGTCTCTCGCTCGTGCCACGCCGCGCCGGCCCACAGGCTGGTGGCACTGGGAGCGGACTGGCCGCTTGGCACCCTGGTGCGGATGAGAACGCGCGCCAGCGCGCCTCGCCCGGTCGAGCTGTTCATCAGGTGGCAGACGAGGTCAAAGCCGGGGTTCTCCTCGACGTCGGTCTGGTCCACGGCGGTCAGCCAGTCGAAGAAGTCGAACCCCTCGGCGCGCGCTGCCGTCAGCGCCGCGGTCCACTCCTCAAGAGCCACGTCGCGGCAGGGAGTCTCGATCATGACGCCACACCAGCCGTATCGCGACCGGTTCCGTCGGGCTTGGACAACAAGGGTCGCGTTACCTCACCTGCCGCGGCACGCCTGGACCCGGCATACTTGGCACGAATTGCCTTGTTGGACAGCGTTTCCGAGGCGATCTTCTCCTGTAGTTTGACGATGCCCTGCAAAAGAGCCTCCGGACGCGGTGGGCAGCCTGGCACATAGACATCGACCGGGATCAGCTGGTCGACGCCCTTGGTCACGCAGTACGAGTCCCAGTACGGCCCCCCACTGTTGGCGCAGGCGCCGAACGAGATGACGTACTTGGGCTCCGGCATCTGGTCATACAGCCTGCGGATGGCCGGGGCCATCTTGTCCGTGACCGTGCCCGAGACGATCATCAGGTCTGCCTGCCGCGGGCCGGGAGCGAAGGGGATGACGCCGAGCCGGATGAAGTCGTGACGCGCCATCGAGGCGGAGATGAACTCGATGGCGCAGCAGGCCAGCCCGAAGTTGAACACCCAGAGGCTGTAGCGGCGGCCCCAGTTGAGCACTAGCTTGATCGGGCGGGGCGCGTCGTCGTTGACGGCTCCGATGCGAGGCATCGGAAGATCGACGGGCATCAGACCCACCTCAGCAGGCCGCGTCGCGCCGCGTGGGCCAAGCCGACCAGGACGATGCCGATGAAGATACCCATTTCGGCCAGCGAGACCATGCCCAGATCGGCGCTGCGGATCACCGTGGCCCACGGGAACAGGTAGACCGCGTCGACGGCGAAGATCACATAAAGGAACGCGTAAAGGAAGTAGCGCACGTTGGTCTGCGCCCAGCCCTCGCCCACCGGGTCGACGCCACACTCGTAGGTCGTGAGCTTCATGGCCGTCGGGGCTTGTGGGGCAAGAAGTCGACGGACCGCCATGGCGGCAACAAAGAGGAGTGCGCCGGCAATGACGACACCACCGACGGTGAGATACGGGTTCACGCCGGTCAGCCTAGTCGCGGCCGGGGTCGGTCCTTCGAGGTGGGGTCGGCGCGGCGAAGGACCTGCCACACCGCACGAATCGCGCGGCGACTAACATATAGAAGAAGTTTCAACGCCCTAGCACATGAGCAGTAGTTTCAATGCCCAGGGACGTCCTGGGGACACCTCGAAAAGTCTGGTGGGAATGCAAGGAATGAGTATCAAGCCAGTTCAGAGTCTTGACAGCGTGGTCATTCGTTTTGCAGGGGACTCGGGTGACGGGATGCAGCTCACCGGGGACCGTTTTACCTCCGAAACCGCGGCGCTGGGCAACGACCTGTCCACACTGCCCAACTATCCTGCGGAGATCCGGGCCCCTGCGGGCACCATTCTCGGCGTCTCGAGCTTCCAGCTGCACTTCGCGGACCATCACGTCCTGACCCCCGGCGACGCACCAGACGTCCTGGTGGCGATGAACCCGGCCGCACTCAAGGCGAACCTGGGCGACCTGCCTCGCGGAGCCACGATCATCGTCAACACCGATGAGTTCACCAAGCGCAACCTGGCCAAGGTCGGCTACACGGTGTCGCCGGTCGAGGACGGCAGTCTCGACAGCTACCACGTGCACCCGCTGCACCTCACCTCCCTGACCGTCGACGCGCTCGACGCCTTCGACTTGTCCCGCAAGGACAAGGAGCGGTCCAAGAACATGTTCGCCCTCGGCCTGCTGTCGTGGCTGTACACCCGCCCGACAGCCGGCACCGAGCAGTTCTTGAAGAACAAGTTCGGGTCCAAGCCCGACATTCTCGAGGCCAACCTCGCCGCCCTGTTCGCGGGCTTCAACTACGGCGAGACCACCGAAGACTTCGCTGTCACCTACGAGATCGCCCCGGCCGCGATGGCCGGCGGCGAATACCGCAACATCGTCGGCAATACAGCCACCGCCTATGGCCTGGTCGCCGCTGCGCATCGCAGCGGGTTGCAGCTGGCCCTTGGCGCCTACCCGATCACGCCGGCGACGGACATTCTGCATGTGCTTGCGAAGCTGAAGCGGTTCGGCGTCATCACGATGCAGGTCGAGGACGAGATCGCCGGTGTCGGCACCGCGATCGGAGCCTCGTACGGCGGGGCACTGGGCGTCACGGCCACGTCCGGCCCTGGTATCGCCCTCAAGTCCGAGGCGATCGGCCTCGCGGTGATGATGGAGCTGCCTCTGGTCATTGTCGACGTCCAGCGTGGCGGGCCTTCGACCGGCCTGCCGACCAAGACCGAGCAGTCCGACCTGCTGCAGGTGATGTACGGACGCAACGGCGAGTCCCCGTGTGCGGTCATCGCCCCCCAGTCCCCGGGCGACTGCTTCAACGCCGCCTTCGAGGCGGTCGAGATGGCCACGACCTACCGGACCCCGGTGTTCGTGCTCACCGACGGCTACCTCGCCAACGGCTCCGAGCCCTGGCTCATCCCGGAGGTTGCCAAGCTCCCCACGATCGACGTCAACTTCGCCACCGAGCCCAATGACGTTGATGCCAATGGCGATCCGGTGTTCCACCCGTTCCTGCGTGACCCTGAGACCCTGGCCCGGCCATGGGCCGTCCCTGGCACGCCGGGACTCGAACACCGAGTCGGCGGCATCGAGAAGGCCAACATCACCGGAGACCTCTCCTACGACCCGGACAACCACGACGTCATGACGCGGCTGCGCCAGGCCAAGGTCGATGGCATCGCCAAGAGCCTCCCGGCCCTGGTGGTGGACGATCCAGACGGCGACGCCGACATCCTGATCCTGGGCTGGGGATCGACCTACGGCCCGATCGCAGAAGCTATCCGGTTGGTGCGTGCCGACGGTCTCCATATCGCACGCGCCCATCTACGCCATCTCAACCCCTTCCCAGCCAACCTGGGTGAGGTGCTCGCTTCATACCGGCAGGTGATCGTGCCCGAGATGAACCTCGGCCAGCTCGCCATGATGCTGCGCGCCAAGTACCTCGTGGACGTGCAGTCCTACACGCAGGTGCGCGGGCTGCCCTTCACCTCGATCGAGCTTGCGAGCGTCCTGACCAAGGCCACAGCCAACCTGAGCGGAGCCACCCGATGACCACCATCGATCTCGGTATGCCGGGTGCAGGCACCCTTGGGGTACCTCACATTCACGAGGGCGAGCCTGCCCAGAACAAGAAGGACTTCGCCAGCGACATGGAGCCGCGCTGGTGCGCGGGTTGCG
>JBDTMW010000135.1:0-6761 GCA_039934065.1 Actinomycetota bacterium
CGTTGAACCACTTCACGGTGCCAGTTGCCATAATCTTTTTTCCTCCAAGAGCGCTCTGTCGATCCCGAATGCCGGGTCCGATCGTCGCGGTGTTCGTCGTCCGCTCCAGATCAGGAACAAAGCGCACCCCCGGCGCAAAGGCCGCAAGCGTTCAAGACGTGCGATGCACAGCAACTACGAGCCCGAGACTACCCCAGGCCCGCTGAATACGTAGGTTTCTGCGCATGTCGGTGTGGACACGGACCCCGCCACCGTGGCTGGGGCCCAAGACGGTGTGGGCAAGATCACGTTGCTTGACGGTGGAGACTGGAGCATTGATCCGTCACGCCCGTGCCGTCCCACCGGGCCAGCCGCATATTCACCCGCCGCCCGTCCAGCGTGCCTCGTACCAGCGCGGTCCCCTCCTCACGCCAGTGCGCCAACGCCTCATCCTCGAGCCCAGCGGATGCTTCGCCGTTGGCGCGGATCACCCGCCACCAGGTCACCGAGGAGCCGTATCGGGACAGCACCGCACCGACCTGCCGGGGGCCGCCGTGCCCGAGCATCTCGGCGATGTCCCCATAGGCGAGCACCATCCCCTCCGGGATCTGGTCGACGATGGCAAGCACCGCCTCCGCGAACTCCGGCAGCTCAGAAAACTCCGACCTGTATCGCGGATCCTCACCCTGCGTCGCAGCCGTCAGGTTCATCGGTCAGGACTCTGCGGGTCGGCTCGAGGGCAGGTCACCGGGTCAGCTCAGTAGCTCGGCTGAGAGGGGTCGACGTCGCGTACCCAGGCGAGAACCCCGCCCGCAAGATTCCGGACATTCGGATGACCGGCCCTGATCAGGATCCGCGCCGCCTCCTCCGAGCGGACGCCTGACTTGCAGAGGATGACCACCTGCCGTTCGAACGGGATCTGCAATACCGCTGCCCCAGAACGGAACTCGTCAAGATGTATGGTCTGTGCGCCCAGGATGCCCGCGATCGCGCGTTCTTCATCGCCGCGCACATCGACCAGCAGCACAGCGGCTGGATCATCATTGTCAGCAAGGAGATCGGCGAGCTCACGAGCCGAGATCACGGGCACCCCTGCGCCGGCGGCAAGGGCTGAGCCACCCGAAATACCGCAGAAGTCTTGGTAGTCCACCAGTTCGGTGACCGTCGGTGACCGTCCGCACACGGCGCAGTCTGGGTCCTTGCGCACGTCTAGCGAGTCCCAGCTCTGCCGAAGCGCGTCGTGCACCAGCAACCGGCCGATCAACGGATCCCCGATGCCGACAAGGAGCTTCACGGCCTCAGCCGCCTGGATCGACCCGATGGCCGCGCAGAGGAGCCCCAACACCCCACCCTCTGCGCACGATGGCACGGAGCCAGGTGGTGGAGGCTCTGGGAACACACAGCGATAACAGGGCCCGTGCTGTGCCCACCAGACGCTGGCCTGACCGTCGAAGCGATAGATCGAAGCCCATACGTCCGGCTTGCCCAGCAGAACGCATGCGTCATTGAGCAGGTACCGGGTCGGGAAGTTGTCGGTCCCGTCCAGGACCAGGTCGTAGTCAGCAATGATCTCAAGGGCGTTGGTGGAGTTGATCCGGACGTCATGCCTGATGACGTGCACCATGGGGTTGACCGACGCCAACGTCTCTGCGGCCGACTCGGACTTCAACCTGCCGACGTCCGCAACCCCGTGGACGACTTGCCGTTGCAGGTTCGACACCTCCACCACGTCGTCGTCGACAACGCCGATGGTGCCGACCCCCGCGGCCGCGAGGTACACCAGCGCCGGAGACCCCAGCCCTCCTGCGCCGACCACGAGCACGCGGGCATTCTTCAGGCGGCGCTGGCCCTCCATGCCGACCTCGGGAATGAGCACATGCCGGGCATAGCGCTCGACCTCCTGTTTGGACAGCGGCGCCGATGGCCCGACAAGGGGTGGGAATGCCATGCTCATGAGGTTACCCGCGCGTAGGATTCGGTGGGCCAGCCGGATACCGCCCTGGATGTCACGTGAAAACACGGACTTCGCCACCTGAACCGACCTCTCACCGGGTCTTCGGCCGAACGAAAGGGACCACACGTGTCGATGCGCGCTGACACCCCTGGCCGCGGCGTGCGACTTCCTCGCTCAGCACGTCGGGCACAACTGCTGGAGGCCGCACAGGAGGTGTTCGTCGAGTCGGGCTACCACGCCGCCGCGATGGACGAGATCGCCGACCGCGCCGGAGTCTCCAAACCCGTTCTCTACCAACACTTTCCGGGCAAGCTCGATCTCTATCTGGCGCTGCTGGACCAGCACACTGGCGAGCTGCTCGATCTGATCCGCGCAGCCTTGGCGTCCACCACGGACAACAAGCAGCGCGTCGCAGCTGCCGTGGGCGCCTACTTCGAGTTCGTGGATCGTGATGGTGCCGCGTTCCGGCTGGTGTTCGAGTCCGACCTGACCAACGAGACCGCCGTTCGCGCACGCGTCGACAAGGTCTCGCAGGACTCCGCCGAAGCCATCGCCGAGGTCATCAAGGAGGACACCGACCTGCCGGATGCCGAGGCGCACCTGCTCGGCATGGCACTGTCGGGCATGGCCCAGATCTGCGCGCGTTTCTGGCTCTCACAAGGTTCGTCGATCCCTCGCGACGAAGCCGCGCGTCTGGTGGCGACCCTGTCCTGGCGCGGCCTCGGGGCCTTCCCCAAGATCGAGCGGGAAGGATCTGGTCCCGACGAGGGTTAGCCTTCGACATCAGCCCTGACGAAACCCTGACGAAAGGCTTTCCCGTGGAGGTCAAGATCGGCGTGCAGAACGTCGCGCGCGAGATCGTGCTGGAGTCCGAGCAGTCACCCGATGAGATCGAAGCCCTGTTGACCGCAGCGCTGGCCGGCGGCGGTGTGCTCAACCTGGAGGAGGCTTCGGGTCGTCGCGTGATCGTCCCCGTGGCCACGATCGGCTACGTCGATGTCGGTGCGTCCAAGAAGGGCTCCGTCGGGTTCGGCACCATCTAGCTTTGCTCAGCTGAGGCCAGCGCGAGTGGTGACCTCAGGCGTGAAGCCCCAGCTGGCCCATCCGCCGGGTGTGCTCGTCGGTAAGCCTGGCCAACATCCGGCCCATCTCGGCCAAGTCTGCACCGGGGCGGTTGTGGCTGCCCACCAGCAGGCTGGCCAGGGCATCACGTTCGACGGCCACGCGCTGCGACTGGGAAAGCGCCTCGCCCACGAGGCGTCGGCCCCACAAAGCGAGCCGTCCCCCCACCGTGGGGTCGGCCTCGATGGCCTCCCGGACCGCCTTGACGACAAACTTTGCCTGGCCCACGTCCTGCAGCACCGAGCGGACCAGTGTCTGCGTTGACGGATCCACGTAGGCGGAGATCTCGCGATAGAAATCCGTCGCGATGCCATCCCCGACGTAGGCCTTGACCAAGCCCTCGAGCCAGCCGCTGGGCTTGGTACGGTCGTGGAACGCGTCGATCGGCGCGATGAACGGCTCCATCGCCTCGTCGGGGTCCGCGCCCAGCTCAGCTAGCCGACCGATCAACACCTCATAGTGGTGGAACTCGGCTACGGCTACACGCGCCAAAGCGGCCTTAGCCGGCTGGTTCGGAGCCATGTCTGCGTCGGCCGCAAGCCGCGAGAAGGCCGTCAGCTCACCGTAGGCCAGCGCCCCAAGAAGGTCGACGACAGCCGCTCGATACATGGGGTCATCCGAAAACCGGTCAACCGCCGCGACAGAACCCTCGGCCCCGTCGTCGACAGAGTCCTGGCCCTCTGATCCGCCAGATCGAGCCGCCGCTGGAACCTCATCTTCGGGCCTGTCGGCAAGGGGTTCGGGCTGCGCTTCGGCGTCCATGAACGGAAACAGTAGTGCTCACCGGCTAGACTGGCCCCTGACATCGGTGCCCGGTCGGCACGAATCAGCAGCCACGGAGAGTGTCTGCACCCACGAAGAACTCCGATCGGCCCGCTTTGCAGCGTGGCCCGCATGCTCCGGGAATCTCGGAGACGCCTGTGGCCTGCGCCCGATCGAGAGACTCTCATGACCACCAAGAAAGCCACGGCTGCGCCTGATGCTGCCGAGTCAGCCCTCAACACCCCGCCCGAGACCGTCGCCCCTCCGGCGGGACCTGAACCCACGTTCGCCGACTTCGGCGTTCACCCGGACATCGTGGCCTCGCTGGCGGATGCCGGCATCATCCACCCGTTCCCGATCCAGTCGATGACGTTGGAAGTTGCGCTGGGCGGCCACGACATCATCGGCCAGGCCAAGACCGGCACCGGAAAGACCCTTGGGTTCGGCATACCGATGATCCAGAACGTGATCAGCCCCCAGGACGAGGCGTTTGCGACGCTGCCGTCCGCCGGCAAGCCGCAGGCCCTGGCCGTCGCACCAACCCGCGAGCTGGCCGTCCAGGTCTCGGGCGACCTCGAGCGCGCTGGCAAGGCACGCGGCGTCCGCGTCGTGACCATCTACGGCGGCCGCGCCTTCGAGCCGCAGATCGCCGCGCTCCAGCGCGGTGTCGAGATCGTCGTCGGCACGCCGGGCCGACTCCTCGACCTCGCCAAGCAGGGTTACCTCGACCTGTCCTACGTCAAGAGCGTGGTGCTCGACGAGGCTGACGAGATGCTCGACCTCGGCTTCCTGCCGGACATCGAGAAGCTGCTCGTGCAGACCCCGGCCAGCCGCCAGACGATGCTCTTCTCGGCCACCATGCCGGGCGCGATCGTCGCACTGGCCCGTCGCTACATGACCGTGCCCACCCACATCCGGGCCTTTGGCGAAGACCAGGACAGCAAGACCGTGAAAGCGGTGGAACAGTTCGTCTACCGCGCGCACGCCATGGACAAGATCGAGATGCTGGCCCGCATGCTTCAGGCCAGGGACCGCGGACTGACCCTCATCTTCAGCCGGACCAAGCGCACCGCCGCGAAGGTCGCCGACGATCTCGCCGAGCGTGGCTTCGCGGCCGCAGCCATCCATGGCGACCTCGGCCAAGGTGCCCGTGAGCAGGCCATGCGCGCGTTCCGCAACGGCAAGGTCGACGTGCTGGTCGCCACCGACGTGGCAGCCCGAGGTATCGACGTGGACAACGTCACGCACGTCATCAACTACCAGTGCCCCGAAGACGACAAGACCTACCTGCACCGCATTGGCCGGACCGCGCGTGCGGGCAACACCGGCATTGCCGTCACGTTCGTCGACTGGGACGACCTGCACCGCTGGGGCATGATCAACAAGACCCTCGATCTCGGCATCCCTGAGGCCGCAGAGACCTACTCCTCCTCCGAGCACTTCTACGAAGAGATGCGAATCCCGGCGAACGCGACCGGTCGGCTGCCCAAAGCCAACCGGACCCGTGAGGGTCTTGGCGCCGAAAAGGTGGAGGACTTGGGCGAGACGGGCAAGAACCACAGAGGTGGAACGCCTGATCGCGGCCGTTCGTCCGCCGGTCGAGGCGGCACCAGCGGCGGTCGCTCAGGCGGGTCATCCAGTCGCGGCACGCGTTCGTCCGAAGGCCGCGAGCGTCCGCCGGCAGATCGCCCGAAGGCAGATCGCCCCAGCAGCGATGACACCAAGCCACGACGTAGCCGCAACCGTCGTCGGACCCACAACGGCCAGGGCGACGCCGCGGGAGCAGGCGCAAGCACCGTCTGAGCCCGTCGAGGCCAGGGCCCCGCTCACCGGTCAGATGCGGGGCAGGAGGCTGGCAGCCACATCGCGATATGCCTGAGCGCCCTTGGAGCTCCGCGACGTCTTCAGTATCGAGCGGCCAACCGCCGGCGCTTCGGCGAACCGTACGGTCTTGGGGATCGGCGGGCTGAGCACCGGCATCTTGTAGCGCTCCCCGACGTCGGCCAGCACGGCACGCGCGTGGTTGCTGCGACCGTCGAAGAGCGTCGGGAGTATGCCGTACACCTCGAGCGCGGGGTTGAGGATCGCCTGGACGTCCGCGACGGTGTCGAGCAGCTGTCCGACGCCGCGGTGGGCGAGCATCTCGCACACCATCGGGACGATCAGCCCCTGCGATGCCGTTAGCGCATTGAGAGTGAGCACCCCCAGTGACGGCGAGCAGTCCACCAGGATCACGTCGTACTCGCTGCGCACCGGCTCCAGCGCCGAACGCAGCACGTACTCGCGGCCAGGCCTGGGCAACAGCTGCGCCTCGGCCCCCGCCAGCTCGATGGTGCTCGGGATCAGGTCGATGCCATCCCCGCACGCGACGATCACGTCCCGAGCCGGGACACGACGCCCGACCAGCACGTCATTGATGCTCAGCTCGACCTCGTCGGGGTCGACCCCGAGGCTGAACGTCAGACAGGCCTGCGCATCAAGGTCGACGAGCAAGACGCGCTTGCCGAGCTCGACGAAAGCCGCGCCGAGCGAGGCCACCGACGTTGTCTTGGCCACCCCGCCCTTCTGGTTGGCCACAGCAACGACCGTGCCCAGGCCCGTCACAGCTGGCTCGTCCCACTGGCGAACTCGCTCTGGTCGCGGCTTCGCGCGGTCTCGGTCACTATTGACGCCTTTCGGACAGCATGGGTGTAGGCCCAGTCTGTCAGGGGCGAGTGCCCGATGTGGGGCAGACGGGTGACTGATGGACCACCTTTTGGCGCTGCCCGGTCAACGACGGTCGCTATCGGTCCGAACCCGGCAGGCGGTCGGACTCGAGTCCTGCCCAGTCGGACTTCTCAGGGCCAACCAGCTGACCTTCCGCGCAGTGAGCCCTGAAGTCGCACCACATGCAGATCGGCGAGACCCGTGGCGCGAAGAGCGAGGACTCGGCCCCACGCTCGGC
>JBDTMW010000136.1:0-6731 GCA_039934065.1 Actinomycetota bacterium
GTGGAGGGCGATCGACATGCCCGAACCTGGCGCACCGATCAGGCGGGCGGAGTCGACGAGGGCTCCGTCGAAGATGACCTGGCGCACGGTGTCGCAGGACAGGCCCATCTTGCGCTCGGGTGCGCCAAACGAGATGCCCTCCGCGTCGCCCGGGATCACGAAACAGGACAGGCCCTTGCTCGGGTGGTCGTCGGTACGGAGGAAGGCGGTGTAGTAGTCGGCATGGCCCGCGTGTGAGATCCACGCCTTGGTGCCCTTGATGCTGTATTTCGTGCCGTCCGATGTCGGGGTTGCCCGGGTGGAGATCGCGGAGACGTCGCTGCCGGCCTGAGGCTCGGAAAGGCAGTAGGCGCCGAGGGTCTGACCGCTCAGCATCGCTGGCAGCAGGTCCGCGCGTTGCTGGTCGCTGCCGTACTCCGCGACAGGGAAGCAGGTCAGGGAGTGCACCGAGACGCCCACGGCCACACTCATCCAGGCCGAGGCGATCTCCTCGACGACCTGGAGGTACACCTCGTAGGGCTGACCGCCACCCCCGAACTCTTCGGCATACGCCAGGGAGAGCAGTCCCGAACGTCCCAACAGGGCGAAGGTCTCGCGTGGGAACTCGGCGGCCTCCTCGGCGGCATCCACCTTGGGTGCCAGCTGGTCGGCGCAGATCTCCCGCGTCAGGTCGATGAGGTCCTGGGACTCCTCGGTGGGCATCACACGTTCCGCTGGCATGATGCAGACGATACGGCTCCTCCGCCAAACCAACGACCTGATCACCACCGAAGGGAGCGCCACATGAACAGCGAGCCCGATCCCACGGCTGTCCAGAGGCTCAGCCAACCGCAGGATGGCCAGGACCTGAGCGGCCTTGTCATCGTCGTCGCCGGCGCCACGGGTGCTGCCGGGCCGCCACTTGTGGAGCGGCTCGCCCGTGCCGGTGCGACCGTGGTTGCCGCCGGCTCCAACCGGGAGCGGATCGAGCGGGTCGTTGCTGACGTCACCTCCCGGGTGCCGTCCGATCGGGTCCAGGCCGACGTCGTCGATCTGCTCGATGAGCAGGCCACGCGGGACTGGGCTGCCGGCGTCGAGCGTCAGCACGGCCGGGTCGACGGGCTGGTGCACCTGGTGGGTGGCTGGCGCGGCGGCGAGGGCATTGTCAACGCCGACCTGGCTGACTGGGACTGGTTGCACGACAGGCTGATTCGCACGTTGCAGCACACCTCGCGCGCTTTTCACGATGCCATCAAGGCCGGCCCACGGGGTCGCCTCGTCCTGATCTCGACGTCACAGACGAGAGCACCCTCCGCCACCAGTGCCTCGTATGCCGCAGCCAAGGCCGCGGCCGAGGCGTGGACGCTCGCGGTCGCGGACTCCTTCAAGGACAGCGGCGCTGCGGCCGTGATCCTGCAGGTCACCGCGCTATCTACCCCGGCCATGCGGAGGGCCAAACCTGATGCCACCTTCGCCGGATACACCCCGGTGGACCAGCTGGCCGACACGATCCACGACCTGTGGCTCGCCCCGGCCTCCCAGCTGAACGGAAAACGTCTGTGACCGTCATCTCGATGTAGGCGATGACAGAGCGCTGGGACGCCGTCATCTGCGCCGAGTCCGCGCACATCAACGCCGACGAGTGCGGCGCTCCCGCGCCCAGAGCATCGAGCTGGGGACCCTCTACTCGGTGGACGAGGTCGCCGCAATCGTCGATCACGCGCACGGGCACGACATGTTCGTCTCGATGGTGCCAGAATCGCCAATGCCGCTGCGGCTCTTAACGTTCCACTGCGAACGCTCACCTCTGACCTTGGCGTCGACGTCGTTTCGTTCGGCGGCACCAAGAACGGCATGATGCTGGGTGAGTGTGTGGTAATGCTCAACCCGGACGCGGTGCGGGGGATGGCGTTCCTGCGCAAGCTCTCGATGCAGCTGTCGTCGAAGATGCGTTTCGTCTCAGCGGCTCACGGACGAGCCGGTGGTAGTCAGGCGGGATAGACGCTTATCTCGGTCGCTTTCACGGTGGCCCACAGCTCCTGGCCCACTCCCAGGCGCAGGTCGGCAACGGCCGCGGCGGTGACTTCTGCGGCAAGGGCGAACGGGCCGGCAAGGTTCACCCTGGCCGTCTGGCCGATGAGCTGGATGTCGCTGACGGTGACTGGCCAGGTGTTACGCGGTGAACCCTCAGGGCGGGTCCGGTACAGGGCCACCGCGGACGGCGAGATGGTCATGCAGACAGATCCGCCAGCTCCGCCGACAGGGATGTTGGGAGCCACCACGGTCGTCCCCTCCACGTCGACCTGCTGGTCGCTGATTCGTCGCCCTCGAAGGAAGTTCAGCCCGACTACCTGTGCGACGTAGGCGTCGCGCGGTCGGGCGATCACGTCCTGCGGCGTCCCCTCCTGGACCAGGCGACCGCCCTCGATGAAGACCAGGCGATCGGCGAGCGACAGGGCATCGAGCGGGTCATGGGTGACCAGGATGGTGACGCCGCTGAACGCACGAAGCCGTACGCCGAGGTCAGCGCGGGTCTGTGCCCGTGTCGTGGGGTCGAGCGCCGACAACGGCTCGTCCAGCAGCAGCAGGTTCGGGTCGGTGGCCAGGGCTCGGGCAAGTGCGACCCGTTGAGCCTGACCCGACGAGAGCTCGCGTGGTCGGACCTCGAGGCGGTCATGGAGGCCCAAGGCGACCAGCTCGACCCGGGCCCGGTTTCGGGCGGCGGCCTTCGCAACCCCCCGTGACCGCGGTCCGAAGGCGACGTTGTCGATGACGCTGAGATGGGGAAAGAGAAGGTGGTCTGCCACGACAAGGCCCGTGCGACGATCTTCGGGGACCATCCAGACGTTCTCCGCGGGGCTGTCCCACAGGGTGCCACCGACGTCAATCTGCCCGTGCTGCAGGCGGATCAGACCCGCCAGGGTGTGTAGCAGCGTGGTCTTGCCGGAGCCGTTCGGTCCGAGGACTGCGACGATCTGACCTGGTTGGGCGTCGAGCTCGAGGCCTATGCGGAGCAGGCCTCTGGTCAGCCGGATATCGGCGCGCAAGGTCATCACGTCCGCCCGGACAGTCATCGCAGCCACCGCCCTCGCAGCACGCCGAGGATGAGGACGCTGACCAGCAGCATGATGAGGCTGAGCGCGATGGCCGCTTGCGGGTCGCTCTCGAGGGCGACATAGACGGCGAGCGGAGCGGTCTGGGTGCGGCCGGGGAAGTTGCCCGCAAAGGTGATCGTGGCTCCGAACTCTCCCAGCGCCCGGGCCCAGGCCAGCGCCGCACCACTGGCGATGCCCGGAGCCACCATGGGCACGACGACCGTTCGGAAGGTTCGCCACGGCGAGGCCCCGAGAGTGGCCGACAACCCGTCATAGCGGGGGTCCAGTCCCTGCATTGCCCCTTCGACAGCCAGCACATAGAAGGGAAGCGCGACGAACACCTCGGCGAACACCACGGCCACCGGCGTGAAGGGTATGGACCACCCGGCAACGTCGAACAGCGTTCTTCCCACTACGCCTTCGCGCCCGTAGGCCATCAACAAGGCAACGCCACCAACGACGGGGGGCAGGACAAGAGGGACCGTGACGAGCGCGCGAAGCCACGACGTCGCGCGGTGTGTCGAGCGAGCCAGCAGCCAGGCGAGCGGGGTGCCGATCAGTGCGCAGATGACGAGGGTCGAGCTGGTCGTGAGCAGTGACAGACGCAGCGCGGGGACAACGGCGGGGTTGGCCAGATGGGCGGGTATGCCGGGCCAGTCGGCCTTGAGCAACAGGGCTGCCAACGGCACCAGCAGCACGGCGATCGCCACCCAGGCCGGGATGACCAAGCCGGCCCTTGCCCAGCGGAGAGATCTCATGGCGTCAGGAACCCTTTGTCACGCAGGCGTTTTCGTCCTTGGTCGGACAGAACGTAGGTCATGAACTCGAGCGAGGTCGGGTCGTCAGTCAGCCGGATCAACGGGTAGCTGAGTGTCTGGTTCACCGAAGCCGGGATCCGCACGCCCCTGACGCGATCACCTGCCGAGACCACGTCGCTGCGATACACGATTGCGGCATCGGCCTCGCCGAGCTGGACCTTCGCGAGAGTGGCCTTCACATTGGTCTCGTACGACACAACGTGGGCCACGACGCCCGCCAGTGCCAAGGCCTCGGCGGCGGCCTTTCCACATGGCGCCGTGGCGACGCACAGGACGACCTTCAGTGTGGGCCGGGACAGGTCGCTGATGGCGTTGACCTTGCCGGGATTGCTTGGGGGAGTGGCAATCTCGAGAGTGTTACTGGCCAGCGACCTCGTCTCGCCAACGATCCGGCTCTTGTCCAGCGGCCCGGCGGCGGAGGTCCCCGCCAGGGCGACCAGATCCGCAGGCGCGCCTTGGTTCACCTGGGTCACCACCGTGGAGCTGGCCGCAAAGCTGAGCTGGATGTCGGCGCCCGGGTGGCTGGACTCGAAGTCCCTGGCAATGACGGTCAGCGACTCGGTGAGCGACGACGCGGCCAGGACGACCACGGTATGCCGGGTGGGTCCGTTCCGTGCTGCCCCTCCTGCAGTGCTGCACCCGCCGAGGCTGAGGGCCAGCGCGAGCGCGGCCGCGACACGTCGTAGGACGGCGTGTGGGACGACACGGTGTGGGACGGCGGTGTGGAGGACGGCGCCCCTGAGGACCCGGCGTACATCTAGTCTCACGTCGGGATGCCCATCACGACATGGGTCGACTTGATGGAGGCAATCGCCACGACGCCCACGTCCAGCCCCAGCTCGTCGACGGCCTCGCGGGACATCAGCGACACGATCCGGAACGGCCCGGCCTGCATCTCGACCTGTGCCATCACGGTGTCTTTCACGACGCGCGTCACGATGCCGCGCATCCGGTTGCGAGCCGACTCCTCGTGCACCGCGCCGACTGTTGCCGGATGGGCGATCTCGCGAGCCACAGCTGCGAGGTCCTTGCCGCTGACAGTCAGTCGCCCTGCGCTGTCCTTGGCCGTGTCCAGCCGTCCAGAGTCGGCCATCCGTCGTACCGTGTCGTCGGATACGCCGAGTAGTTCGGCGGCCTCGGAGATTCGCAAGTGCGGCATGAGACTAACCCTATTGCCGCAACTGCGTCCTGAACAGGAAGATGCCGATGTTCACACACGCCATCAACGCCTCGACAGTCGCGGGAACCTCGATCTGGCAGAGCATGTTCGGCTTCGAGATCCCTGCGACGGAGAAGATCATCCGGACCCTCGGGGTCTATCTGGGCCTGGCGATCATCATGCGTCTGGCCGGCAAGC
Organism: Actinomycetota bacterium; assembly: GCA_039934065.1. GTDB lineage: Bacteria > Actinomycetota > Actinomycetes > Actinomycetales > Dermatophilaceae > UBA4719. Next base: position 5,250 of record JBDTMW010000136.1, read on the forward strand.
GACAGCTGGCGCAGCTCAACTCCTTCGACCTCATCGTCATGCTCCTGTTGAGCAACGTGGTACAGAACGCCGTGATCGGGCCGGACAACTCGCTGACCGGGGGCCTGCTGGGGGCGGTAGTGCTGGTCGGATTCAACGCAGTGCTGGAGCGAATCGGGACCGCGACCAAGCGCGCCACCATGATCTTAGAAGGGACCCCGACCACTCTTGTCTCCGAAGGGGAGATCGTGGAGAAGCAGGTGAGGCGCACCGGACTGCGTGATCCCGAGGTCGTCTCCGCGCTGCGCCATCAGGGCGCCAGCTCATTGCGGGATGTGCACCGGGCGACCCTCGAGCCAGGTGGGAGCATCTCGGTCGAGCTGAACCGTGAGGCAGAGAACGCGACCTACGGCGAGCTACGTCAAGCCGTCCTCGACCTGCAGCGCCACCTTGACGAACGGCTGTCAGTCCTCGAACGGGGTGACCGCGGGCCGCTTGGCGGAGATGGCGTCCCCGGATGACTGCCCGCGCAGCCGACGCTGGACCCACGGCCCGACGTACTCCCGAGCCCATTGGGCATTCGCGCGAGCCGCGTTGGTCCTCGAGATCGGTGCCGCGGCCGGCAGCGGATCTGCCCAACCGACGTCCGAGGTCGTGAATCCCAGTGTGGTGAAAGCATTCAGCGCGACTCGACGATGGCCCTCTGAGGTCAGGTGGATCCGGTCCGGCGCCCACAGCCGCCAGTCGAGCAGCGCGGCCATACCCCACTGGTCGACCACGTAGGCGTCGTGGCGACGGGCGATCGACCAGATGTGCGCCGCGAAGATCGCGGCCCGTCCCCGGGTGGCCTTCATCAGGGGGGCGTTGCGGGGGTCCACCGGGGTGGCGAGCAGGACGTCCGCCCCGCTCGCACGAAGCCGTCGCACCGCCCGCTCGAGCCGGGCCGCCAACGCGTCGATATCGGCCTTGGGCCGCAGGATGTCGTTGCCACCACCGACGATGCTGACCAGGTCCGGTTCGAGAGCGAGGGCGTCGTCGACCTGCTGTCCGGCGATGTCGTCGAGAAGCCGGCCCCGCACCGCGAGGTTGGCGTAGCCGAAGGGGCGGTCGACCTCGCTGGCGCTCCTGGCGAGGTGCGCGGCGAGGCGGTCGGCCCAGCCGACATACGCGTTCGCGCGGTTCGGCTGTGGGTCGTTCAGGCCCTCGGTGAAGGAGTCGCCGAGGGCGACGTAGCGGGTGAAGGCCCTGGGCCTCATGGCAGGCTCCAGTCGATGGGGTCGGCACCCTGCTCACGCAAGAGATCGTTGGCGCGGCTGAACGGCCGGGATCCGAAGAACCCACGATGTGCGGACAGCGGCGAAGGATGGGCGCTCTTGACACACGGAACCTGCCCGAGGGCGGGCTCCAGGGCCTGGGCGTCGCGACCCCACAGGATGGCCACGAGTGCCCCGCCCCGGTGGACAAGAGCCGAAATCGCCTGTGCTGTCACGGCTTCCCAACCTT
>JBDTMW010000137.1:0-6502 GCA_039934065.1 Actinomycetota bacterium
CGTAGCCCAATTGGCAGGAGGCACAGGTTTTAGGTACCTGACAGTGTGAGTTCGAGTCTCACCGGCCGCACCAGCGAAGGATTGTCACCCATGACGTGGTTGTCGCCCATGACATCGGCATCGAGCGAGCCGGGCCACGACCTGCGCATCGGGCATGGCCCCGGCCTTCGCAGCGGCGCGTCGATCCCGAGCTCTGAGCTGCGAGAACGTTTTTCGCGGTCGTCTGGCCCTGGCGGTCAGGGCGTCAACACGACTGACAGCAAGGTTGAGCTGCGGTTTGCCCCTCTCCAGTCGGCCGCCTTCACCGACGACCAGAGGTCGCGACTGGCGGTTTCACTCAGCCAGCGCCTGGTCGATGGCGACCTGATCATCGCCGCGTCCGAGCAACGGTCTCAGCGGCAGAACCGTGTGGCGGCGCGCGAACGGCTGGTGGCGATCCTGCGACAGGCCCTGGCTCCCCCGCCGCCGAGCCGCCGGCCCACCCGGCCGACCCGTGGATCCCAGCGGCGACGACTCGAGGCGAAGAAACAGCGTGGCCAGACCAAGTCCGGGCGAGGCCAGGTCCGCGACACCGACGGATAGCCGGAGCCAGGTCAGTCGACGTTCACCGTGATCGTGTGCCAGCCGGTGGCTCCGTCCGGCGCGGGGGGTGCCTCCTGCTCCGTCTGCACGGCGCCCTCGGCATCGGTGGCCCGAACGGTAATGGCGTGGTTCCCCTTCGCGGCCTGCCACGGAAGCACCCACTGACGCCACGAGTCGACAGTGGGCTCGTCCGCCAGTCGAGCCGCCTGCCATGGCCCGTCGTCCACACGCACCTCGACCGCCTTGATCCCGCGGTGCTGCGCCCACGCGATGCCCGCGACCGCCACCGTCCCGGCTCTGACCCGGTCGCCGCTTCGCGGGACGTCGATACGAGACTCCGTCTTCACCGGGCCGCGCGCGGACCATCCCCGAGGGGTCCAGTAGCCCACGTCGTCGGCAAAGCTGGTCACCTTCAGCTCGGTCACCCACTTGGTCGCCGACACATAGCCATAGAGCCCGGGGACCACGAGCCGCACCGGGAACCCATGCTCGGGGGGCAACGGCTCACCGTTCATGGCAATCGCAAGCAGGGCGTTGCGGTCGTCGGTCAGCACTGACAGCGGCGTCCCTGCAGTCCACCCGTCGATGCTGGTCGACAAGACCATGTCGGCCCCGGGCTGGGGACCCGCCATCTTCAGCAGCTCACGCACCGGCCATCCGGTCCAGACGGCGTTGCCGGTGAGGTCGCCACCCACCTCGTTCGAGACGCACATCAGCGTGACGAGCGCGTCCTGCATCGGTTTGGTCAGCAGGGTCGCCCAGTCGATGGTGACTTCTTGGTCGACCTTGCCGTGGACCTTCAGCGACCAGCCGGCGGTGTCCATCTGGGGCACGACCAGCGCCGTGTCGATCCGGTAGAACACCTCGTTGGGCATGATGTAGGGCGTGATTCCCTTCACGTCCAGCTGTGCGCCGGCGGGAACGACAACCGGCTTGGCGGCCTTGGGAAGCCTGATCGCCGAACGTGACTGGGCAGCCCTGGATGCTCCCCGTCCGAGCGACTGACCGATCGCCGCGGCCGTCGCGGCGGCTGCCGCCATGCCGGCGCCCGCCACGATGAAACGACGTCGGTCGATGGTTGCGCCCTGGGCCGCCTTCGCTCCCTGCTGCCAGAGAACCGACAGAGCCCAGAGACCGGCAGCAATGCCGATCATGGTGGGCAAGATGTCGAGGCTGCCCGCACGAGGCCGGGAGACGACCGCCAGAGCGCCAACGGCGCCGACCACCGCGAAAGTCACCAAGCCGGCCGTATGCCGTCTCGCCCCCACGACGCCCACGACGGCGCAGATCGCGGTGAGGACCAGTGCCATTCCGACGAAGAGGGCCAGCTTGTCGTGGGTGCCGAAGGTCGAGACCGCGAAGTCCTTCAGCCACGGCGGGGTGTGGTCTACGAACACGCCGCCGACAGCGATGACCGGTGACGGGGTGCCGGTCGCAAGCCCAGTGCTGGTCATCACCCCGGAAAGCAGCGTGGCCACGCCCACGGTGAACACGCCGGCGGCAACACCGACCAGTGCAGACCACGATCGCCTCATCCCAGAAGCCTGCCACGTCAACCCGCGAGGTCTGCGCTGACGCGTGTTACAGGCCGCTAACGGTCACCGAACACGTCTCGCAGGTCAGCTGAGCACTGCTCTCAGATCCGCTACCAGCGCGCGAAGCGCCTTGCCACGGTGAGAGATCGCGTTCTTCTGCTCGCTGTCGTACTCGGCCAAGGTCCGCTCGTCGCCGTCGACAAGCAGGATCGGGTCGTATCCGAAACCGTTGGTGCCACGAGGTGCTCGGGTGAGCGTGCCTCGCACCTGGCCCTCACGAACGACGACCCTGCCGTCTGGCATCGCCAAAGCGGCCGCACAGACGAACCCCGCCGCCCGGTGCTCGTCCTTCACGTCAGCGAGCTGGCTGAGCAGGAGGTCGAGGTTGGCGCGGTCGCCGCCGTGCTCGCCCGCCCAGCGGGCACTGAAGATGCCTGGCGCGCCCCCCAGAACGTCGACGGCCAGGCCGGAGTCGTCGGCGATGGCGGGGAGCCCTGTCGCGCGGGCCACGGCGACAGCCTTGAGGGTCGCATTCTCGGCGAAGGTGACACCGTCCTCCACGACGTCCTCCACGTCCGGGAACTCACCCACACCGACGATCTCGAGTCCGATCTCCGCCACCAGGTCGGCCAGGATCTCGCGCAGCTCGACGACCTTGTGCGCGTTGCGGGTCGCAAGGACGATCTTGGTCACTCGATGACCTGTGCCAGCGCCACCAGCTGCAGCTTGGTCAGCTCGGAACAACCCTGGGTGGCCAGCTCGAGCAGCGCGTTGAGCACGTCCCTGTCGAACGGCTCAGCCTCGGCGGTGCCCTGGATCTCGATGAACGCGCCAGTCCCCGTCAGGACGACGTTCATGTCGGTGTCGGCCGTCGAGTCCTCCGGGTAGTCCAGGTCCAGGAACGGCACGCCCTTGACGACACCGACACTGACCGCGGCGACCGAGCCCGTGAGCGGCTTGGCGTTCTTGCCGATGGCGCCGGTGCGCCGGCCCGTCTCGATGGCGTCGGCCAGGGCCACGTAGGCGCCGGTGATGGCAGCGGTGCGGGTGCCGCCATCAGCCTGCAGCACGTCGCAGTCGAGGATGATCGTGTTCTCCCCCAACGCTTTGGTGTCGATAACGGCGCGAAGGCTGCGCCCGATCAGACGTGAGATCTCGTGGGTGCGACCGCCGATGCGTCCTTTGACCGACTCACGGTCGGAGCGGGTGTTCGTCGCCCTCGGCAGCATGGCGTACTCGGCTGTGACCCAGCCCTGGCCGCTGCCCTTGCGCCAGCGCGGCACGCCCTGGGTGAATGACGCGGCGCACAGCACGCGGGTCCTTCCGAACTCCACGAGGACACTGCCCTCTGCATGGTCGAGCCAGTTGCGGGTGATCACGATGTCGCGAAGCTGGTCGGGCGCGCGGCCATCGTGACGAACAAGGTTGGAAGTCATGCGCCCAAGGCTAGGCGCTCGGTTCAGAGATCGAGAACAGCGTCTGGTTCGGCGAGCTCGACGTCACCCGGCCAGACAGCGGCTGCCTGGGCACGGCATACGGCAGGGTCGTTCCAGGGGGGCAGGTGCGTGAGCATCAGCCGCTGCACTCCCCCGGCGTCGACCGCAGCCTGCGCCGCCCGGCTGCCGGACAGGTGGATCCCCCTGGCGTGATCGCGGCCGTCGACGAACGCCGAGTCCGCCAGGACCAGGGTTGCGTTGTGGAACAACGGATTCAGGCCGTCGCAGGTGTCCGTGTCGCCGGTGTAAGCCAGCGCCGCGCCGTCCGCCTCGACCCGGATGCCATAGGCCTCGGCCGGGTGGTTGACCAGATGCGGGGTGACGGTGAAGGGCCCGATCCGGATGGCCTCATGATCGACCAGCTCGCGGAAGTCGAACTCATTGTGCATGCCGTCCGGCGGCGTCATGTCGTAGGCGCGGGCCATCCGCTCGCTGGTGCGCCGGGGCCCGTAGACGAGGATCCGGCTGCGTGCCACGCCGGCCGGGCTGTACTTCTGGACGACATAGAGGCCGCACAGGTCCAGGCAGTGGTCCGAGTGCAGATGGGTCAGCACCACGGCGTCGATGGCCAAGGGGTCAATGTGCCGCTGAAGTGCCCCCAGAGCGCCGTTCCCGAGATCGAGCACGAGGTTCCAGGTGCGACCGTCGTGCTCGGCCTGGACCAGATAGCTTGACGCCGGCGAGGTGGGACCTGCCAAGGACCCGGAGCACCCGACGATGGTCAGCCTCATCGCGCCGACGCCACCGGATCGGGACTGGCGTGCACGACCTCGGGTCCGAGGAAACGGCGGGCGAGCCGTTCGAACTCGAGAGGGTCACCTGTCGTGATGAACTCATGCTTCGGGGGAGGCAGGTGATCGGGCCGCAGCGCCTGGGCATCGGCGAGCACCCGGAATACGTCCTTGGCGGTCTCCTCGGCTGACGACACCAGCGTGACGTTCTCGCCCATCACATAGGAGATGACGCCGGTCAGCAGGGGGTAGTGCGTGCATCCGAGGATCAGGGTGTCGACGCCCTGGGCTGCCACGGGCTCGAGGTAGGAGCGAGCCACGGCGAGCAGCTCGTCGCCGGACGTGACACCAGACTCGACGAACTCGACGAACCGCGGGCAGGGCCGGCTCGTGACCGCGATCTGAGGGGCTGCCGCGAACGAGTCGAGGTAGGCCTTGCTCCGGTGGGTCGCCTTGGTGGAGATGACGCCGACCTTGTTGTTGCGGGTGGCGGCGACGGCTCGGCGGACCGCGGGACGGATGACCTCGATGACCGGCACGTCATAGCGCTCGCGGGCGTCGTGGAGCACGGCGGCGGAGGCGGAGTTGCAGGCGATCACGAGAGCCTTGACCCCGCCGTCCACGAGCCGGTCGAGGCACTCGAGGGAGAACTTGCGGATCTCGGCGATAGGACGTGGGCCGTAGGGCTGCCGGGCGGTGTCACCCAGGTAGATCACCGACTCGTGCGGCAGCTGGTCCAGGACGGCGCGAGCAACAGTGAGCCCACCGAAGCTGCTGTCGAAGATCCCGATCGGTGCATCAGCCACGCCGCCGAGCGTAGCCGCGAGGGCCGGCCGATCCGGTATCTGCACGACGTCGGCTCCGTCACACGGGCCACGCAGCCGGCCAAGGCGAACGATCATGGGCGTGCTGACACCCACAATCCTTCAGGATCCTGCTCTCACGCGGCAGTCGGCTCCGCAACGCCTGAGCTTGCCGCGCCAACCGCGCGACCACAGCACCAGGCCCACGTCCTGGGCCACCTCGCAGGCGTGCGCGTCGATGTCGGCCCAACCGAACCGGAGCGTGGCCTTGCCACTGATCGTCGTGTCGTTGTCCCGCGTACGGTCACGAAAGACGGCCTCACCCTCGTGGCCAAGGCGGCCGTCCAGCTCGACCACCACACCAAACGGCTCGTAGTCGTTGTCGGTGCGGCGACCCCGGCCTCCGATCACCGCGACTCGTTGGCGTCGGGCCTGGGGCAGCCCGTGTGGTCGCTCGACACGTCGGACGTAGCGGTACTCGAGCGCGCTCTCGACACCGCCCGCCACGTCACCAAGTGCGTCGACCAACAGCCCTCGCCAGCGATGACGCGCACGGCGATCCAATGCCTCTGCCACCCGAGCGGTGGTCGTTCGGCGACGCTGGCAGGCCTTACTCAGCCAGGCAATCGCATTGTCGGCGTCGCCACGCTCGGCCAGGTCCAACACGGTGTCCTCCACCGTGGTCCGTGAAGGCCACCCGGAAGGGGCTGCTCGCCTGGCGAGGTCGGCACACGTGGCCACTGCAATCTGGGGGGTCTGAGCCCCGAGCCCGCTCTGACGTGGTCGGACGACGCGGCGGTTCACCGGGATCAACACCTCGATGCCGTGAGGATCCTGGTCCACCAGCCCGTGAAGCCTTGCGGCGGTGCGATGCGAGGCGACAGCGCCATCTCCGCAGCACAAGAGCGCAGCACTGACGCGAGCGGTCCAGCTGAGAGAGCCCATGTGCCTTGCGTAGACCCCGTGGTGCACCCGCTGCCAGCGATCAGAACGAAGCAACCACCTGATGGCGTCCGTTGTCATACCGAGGCCCAGACACTGGGCGCGGGTCAGAACGCCGAGCTGAGCATCGGCCAGCGCCTCGACCCGGGTCTGGGTGTCGGTGGCTGTCGCTCTGGATGTCGCCATGAGCTCACCTGACCAAGTCCCGACGACCCGCACCAGATCGGGCAACACACCTGTGGATCGCAGATCTCGCGGCGCGCTCCATGTGGACTTCCGGCCAAGGTGAAGGATCGTCGGCGTCAGAACGCCCACTTTCCTTCGCGCTACCTGTCTGGCTACGCCATCAGGGCTTCGATGAGGGACTCCTGCAGCCAGGTCATGAAGTCGTAGTACGCCGCGAGGTAGAGCTG
>JBDTMW010000138.1:0-6483 GCA_039934065.1 Actinomycetota bacterium
GGTGCGATCAGGGTCAGCCTCTCGCCGTACACCGCAGAGTCGGACCTCGATCGACTGGTCGGGGCTATGTCGGCGATGTCGGTTGACCGCGGATAGCGGCATGTGACGGTGGGCATCACGTGACTGAGGTTTCGCCGGGTCATGCACGTGCGCCAGCCGGGGTAAGTGGGTCCGCAACTGCGTGCAACGACAACGGATCAGGAGAGCTCCCGTTGTCACTATGGTGGTCCGCATGATGCACAGCTGGGGCCACCTGCTGGCCCGACGGGCCTGGACCGTCCTGATCGCGGGGCTGGTTCTGGTCGCAGCTGCCGCGGTGTTCGGCCTCGGGGTGTTCGGCAACCTCAGCAGCGGTGGCTACGACGACCCGACCAGCGAGTCCGCCCGGTCACTGGCCAAGGAGCACGCGACCTTCACCAGCCACGACGCCGACATCGTGGTCATCTACTCCAGCCCCACGATGAAGGTCAGCGACCCCGCCTTCCGTGCGTCCGTCGAGAACGTCCTCGCTGGGCTCCCCGAGGGGTCGGTCGACCGGGTCACCAGCTGGTACCAGACCCCGGCGCCCACGCTGATCAGCAAGGACCAGCACGCGACCCGGCTCATCATCGCGCTGACGGGTACCTCGCAGGGTGACAAGGCCAGCCTCTTCGCGCGGGTCAGCCCCCACCTTGACGCCAAGGGCCTGACCACGACCGTCGGCGGAGCGTGGGCCGTCTTCCGTGACGTGAACGAGGCGGTCTCCCGTGACATCAAGAAGGCCGAGGCGATCTCGCTGCCGATCGTGGTGCTGTTGTGCCTGGTTTTCTTCGGCAGCGTCACGGCTGCCCTGACGCCGGCGTTCGTCGGCGGGGTGGCAATCTTCGGCGCCTTCGCCCTTGTTCGCGTCATCAGCATGTTCACCGACGTCTCGGTCTTCTCGATCAACGTCATCACCTTGATCGGGATGGGCCTGGCGATCGACTACGCGCTGTTCGTGGTGAGCAGGTTCCGCGAGGAGCTCGCCAGGCATCCAGGCACCGAGCGCGAGCACGTCGACGCGGCGATTGCCGAGACCATGGCGACCGCCGGCCGGACCGTGCTGTTCTCGGGGCTGATCGTGGCCGCGTCATTGGCATCGTTGCTGATCTTCAAGCAGAGCTTCCTGCGATCGATGGGCTTCGGCGGGGTCGCCGCGGTCCTGGCCGCGATGCTGGCAGCGCTGACCGTCCTGCCGGCGCTGCTCGCCGTCCTCGGACCGCGAATCGAAGCCGGTCGTATGCCGTGGCTACGGGGCTCGCCGGCGAAGACCTCCGGTGCCACGGTGGAGTCCGGTGCCTGGGCGACCCTGGCGCGCAGCGTGATGCGCCGGCCCGTCGCATACCTGGTGGTCATCACGGTGACCTTGCTGGCCCTGGGCACACCCTTCCTGTCAGCCCGCTGGGGCAGCACCGACGAGCGGGTCCTGCCGGTTAGCGCGCCAAGCCGGGTCGCCGCCGACCTGGGCGCCAGCCTGTTCGGCGGCGGGACCTCCAGCGCCAGCATCGTGGTCGAAGGAGGAAGTGGCACCCAGCTCGCTTCCTATGTCGGCCGGCTCGGAAAGGTCAGCGGGGTTCGGTCGGCCACTCCGATCGACCAGACCACCAAAGGCGCCGTCACGACGAGCCTGGTCACCGTCACCTGGCCCGGACACAGCCAGAGCGAGCAGTCGCAGCAGCTGGTCAGGGACCTGCGCGCCGTCGATCCCGGCACGGGGGCCAGAGCTCTGGTCGGCGGCTTCTCGGCGGGCGCCGTTGACCTTGTTGACTCCATCGGCGCACGCCTGCCGTGGATGGGTCTCTTCGTGGTCGTCATCATGCTGGTTCTGCTGTTCATCGCCTTCGGTTCCGTGGTCCTCCCGATGAAGGCGGTGGTGATGAGCGCGCTGTCGCTGACCGCCTCGTTCGGGGTGGTCACGTTGATCTTCCAGGACGGTTATCTCTCGGGGCCTCTCGATTTTACCTCGACCGGGTATCTGGACGTCACCCAGCCGATCCTCATGCTGGCCATCATCTTCGGCCTGTCGATGGACTACGAGGTCTTCCTGATCTCCCGGATCCGCGAGGAGTGGGACCGCACCGGGGACAACACGACCTCGGTTGCCAACGGGCTGCAGCGCAGTGGCCGGATCATCACCAGCGCGGCGCTCCTGCTCGCCGTGGTGATCGGCGGGTTCGCCACCTCCGACATCGTGATCATGAAGATGATCGGGATCGGCATGCTCGTCGCGGTGCTGATCGATGCCACCGTCGTCCGGGCCTTGCTGGTTCCCGCCACCATGCAACTGCTGGGCACCCTGAACTGGTGGGCTCCCGATCCACTTCGACGCTGGTGGGAGCGGCACGGGATACGGGAGTCGGCGCAGCCGTGACGACCTTCTTGCTCAGCCCGGCTGACCTGCTTCGCAAGCGCAGCCTGAGACGTATGCGCGTGGTGGCGCTGTCCTTGCTCGTGCTCGCAGCACTCGTGTTCGTCTTCACCCGAAACCATGATGGTGCATGGGGATTCGTCAACTCGACCGCCGAAGCCGCGATGGTGGGAGCGCTCGCGGACTGGTTCGCGGTGACGGCGCTGTTTCGTCACCCGTTGGGCCTCCCCATCCCACACACGGCCATCATTCCCCATCGCAAAGACAGCCTCGGCCAGAGTCTGGAGGAGTTCGTGATGGGGAACTTCCTGACAGTCGATGCGGCACGCGAGCGCGTGGTCCACGCTGACGTCGTGCGCAGGGTTGGCCGCTGGCTCACCGAAGAAGAGCACAGCGCACGCGTGGTTGACGAGGTGGCCAAGGCGAGCAGTCGCGCTCTGACCGCCATCAGCGGCGACGACGTCAGGGACTTCGTCGAGCACACGCTCCTGCCTCGCTTCGTGAACGAGCCGATGAGCGCCGTCACCGGGCATCTGCTCGAGTCAGTCGTCAGGGACGGCGCTCATCACGGGCTGGTCGATATTGCCCTGGTCGAGGCCCATGTCTGGCTTCGGGAGAACGCCGATACGGTGGCGTCGATCATCGGCGAGAGGGCGCCGTGGTGGACCCCTTCGTGGCTCGACCAGAAGGTCATCGACCGCATTCACCAGGAGGCGCTGGTGTGGGTCGCCGAGGTGCGAGATCATCCGAACCACAGAGCACGCAAGGCTTTCGACGATCTGCTCGCCCGGCTGGCGCAGGACCTGCAACATGACCCCGACACGATCGCCCGCGCAGAGGCGCTCAAGGTTCGGATCATGGTGCACCCTCAGGTCGGTGCCTCCGCGGTGGCCGCCTGGGACGCGTTGCGAACGGCACTGCTGGGAGCCCTTGCCGACGCCCGCAGCCCGCTGCGTCGTCGTGGCGTCGTCGCGCTGTCGGAGCTTGGCCGGCGGCTGCTGGATGACCCTGAGCTGCGTGAGCGGGTCGACGGCCGCGCAGCGGATCTGATCGGGTTCGTGGTGAGCACCTACGGCCACGAGATCGCCAAGGTCATCTCGCAGACCGTTGACCGTTGGGACGGCAAGGAGGCGGCCGAGCGGATCGAGCTGCACGTGGGCCGCGACCTTCAGTTCATCCGTATCAACGGCACCATCGTCGGCGGGCTGGCCGGTCTCGTCATTCACACGCTCAACGTGCTGTTGTGAGCCGGATCCACCGCTGAATTAGCCCTTGTTCCAGGCTTTCTCGACCAGTCGCAGCGCCTCAGACGAGCTGAGGCCGAGCCGGCGCACCGAGTGGACGTAGTCAGCCGCCGACGCCCGCGCGGTGTCCGCAGCCGATGAGTGGGAGCTCGGCTCGTCGACGAGCTCGCTGCGCACGAACGTGCCGTTGCGGCCATGTGTGGCGATGACCGAGTCGGCCTCGAGCTCGCGGTAGGCCCGCGCGACGGTGTTGGGCGCCAACCCGAGATCGGCGGCGAGCTGGCGCACCGTCGGGAGCTTGGTCCCAGCGTCCAGCCGACCCTCCGCGACGGCCGAGGCGATCTGGGTCCGAACCTGTTCGAACGGTGCGGTCGCCGCGTCCGCGTCGATGGTCACGTGCAGTGTGCTCACGCCTTCCACCGTATGCCTGACCGCCCGAGCGGCATCCCGTCACTGCGAGACCCGGCATCCCGTCACTGCAAGACCCGGCATCCCGTCACTGCGAGACCAGTGTCCAGATTGAGAGACGGGACTCCCACCATGCGGCCAGACGCTCTACCTTTGTCACAGGTCATGAGTGTCAGCGACAAGCCCCGGCTCGCTGGCCGGCAACCCTCCACCGCGGTGGGGTGCCCCGGGTGACGACCTGGCGGCGAGCCCTCGGGCTCGGCGCAAGCGCGGGTGTGCTCTTTTCGTATCCCCGCATCGCACGCGAGGTGCCCATCTCCTCCTCTCGTGACAAGGCATACGGAGGACTCCCGAAGCAGAGGGCTCTCCAATTTCAGAAACCATGAAAGCCACTGAAACGTAAGGGAATCCGATGAGTGACAACAACGCCAACTGGTCTTTCGAGACCCGCCAGGTTCATGCCGGCCAGACCCCCGACCCCACCACCGGAGCTCGGGCACTGCCGATCTACCAGACCACCTCCTACGTCTTCAAGGATGCCGAACACGCAGCAAACCTGTTCGCGCTCAAGGAGTTCGGCAACATCTACACGCGCATCATGAACCCCACCCAGGATGCGGTCGAGCAGCGAATCGCCTCGTTAGAGGGCGGTGTCGCAGCCCTGCTCGTGGCCTCTGGTCAGGCGGCCGAGACGATCGCGATCCTCAATATCGCCGAGGTCGGTGACCACATCGTCGCGAGCCCCCAGTTGTACGGCGGCACGTACAACCTGCTGAAGTACACACTGAAGAAGCTCGGTATCGAGACGACCTTCGTGGAGGACCCCGACGACCTCGAGTCTTGGCGCGCGGCGGCCAGGCCGAACACCAAGGCCTTCTACGCCGAGACGATCAGCAACCCGTCAGCGAATATCCTTGATATTGAGGGTGTTTCGACGATTGCCCATGAGGTCGGCGTCCCGCTGATTGTTGACAACACGGTGGCGACTCCATACCTCATTCGGCCGCTCGAGTGGGGCGCAGACGTGGTCGTCCACTCGGCGACCAAGTACCTGGGCGGCCATGGCACGTCCATCGCAGGTGTGATCGTCGACGGTGGCACATTCGACTTCGCCAGGAACCCGGAACGGTTCCCGGGTTTCAATGAGCCCGACCCGAGCTACAACGGTTTGGTCTACGCCCGAGACCTCGGCGTGGGCAGCGCGCTCGGTGCCAACCTTGCGTTCATCCTCAAGGCGCGGGTGCAGCTGCTACGTGATCTGGGTGCGGCCGTCTCGCCGTTCAACGCGTTCCTTATCTCTCAGGGGATCGAGACGCTTTCGCTGCGGATCGAGCGTCACGTCGAGAACGCCGTCAAGGTGGCCGACTGGCTGGAGGCGCACTCGCAGGTCGAGTCGGTGGCCTACGCCTCGCTGGCCTCGAGCCCGTGGAAGGCGCTGGCTGACAAGTACGCCCCGCGCGGTGCAGGGGCCGTCGTCGCCTTCGAGATCACTGGCGGTCTTGATGCAGGCAAGAGGTTCGTCGAGGCCCTGACCCTGCACAGCCACGTCGCCAATATCGGCGACGTGCGCTCGCTGGTGATCCATCCGGCGTCCACCACGCACTCACAGCTCTCGCCCGAGGATCAGCTGTCTGCCGGCGTGACCCCGGGTCTGGTGCGACTCGCGGTCGGCATCGAGTACATCGACGACATCCTGGCGGACCTCGATCAGGGGTTCACAGCCGCCAAGATCTGACTAAGGGGTCAGCGCGAAGGATTCTGGGTGCTCTGACGCCTAGAATCCTTCGCGCTGTCGGACCAGTGGGGCAGATATCCTGAGTGTTATGTCATCCGAGCGCGCGTCGCAGCCCTCGCGCGCCCGAAACCCACGACGGCGGCCTCGCAGGGGCAGGCCGGGTGACTCATCCGAAGTCTCGACGGGCAGGCCGGGGGACTCACAAAAAGCTCTCACGGGCAGGTCCGGGGACGCACCCAGAGCTTCCAGGGGCCGGTTCGGCGACTCGCCCAAAGCACGGGCGGCCCGAATCGCCCGACGTCTGGCCTCGGTGCCCAAGGTCACCTATCCCGAGGACCTGCCGGTCGTCACCCGAAAGGACGACATTGCCGCGGCCATCCAGGGCCACCAGGTGGTCATCGTGGCGGGGGAGACCGGCTCCGGCAAGACCACGCAGATCCCCAAGATCTGCCTGGAGCTCGGCCGTGGCATCGAGGGCATGATCGGCCACACCCAGCCGCGGCGGATCGCCGCCAGGTCGGTGGCCGAGCGGATCGCCGAGGAGCTCAACACCGAGCTCGGGACAGCGGTGGGATATCAGGTGCGCTTCGCCGACCACTCGAGTGCCAGCACCCTGGTCAAGGTGATGACTGATGGCATCCTGCTCGCCGAGATGCAGCGCGACCGCGACCTGCGCCGCTACGACACGATCATCATCGACGAGGCCCACG
>JBDTMW010000139.1:0-6475 GCA_039934065.1 Actinomycetota bacterium
CAAGGAGTTCTGGGAGAACCACGACCCGACTCAGGGCTTCCGCCAGGGCAACGACATCGGCACCCAGTACCGCAGCGCGATCTACTGGACCACCCCGGGGCAGGAGGCGGCGGCGACGGCAACACGTGACGCGTTCCAGGGTGTGTTGCGGCAGAACGGTTTTGGTGACATCACCACAGAGATCAGGTCCGCCGCTGCCGCCGGCATCTTCTACTACGCCGAGGACTACCACCATCAGTACCTCCACAAGAACCCCGGCGGCTACTGCAACCATGGGCCGAACGGCATGACCTGCCCGGTCGGCCTCGTTCGCCAGGACCAGGCGCCGGCGCAGACGGACATCCGGCCGCCGAACTAGGCCGGAATCACCGATGGCAGGCTGTCCCCGATGAGCCAGGCCCTCGACTTCACCCTCCTGCGACGCTTTCCCGACCTCGAGGCAGACAACCTCGTGGCCGTCGACGCGACCGACCGGCTCGTCCTGGCCGAGGCCGGTGCTGTCATCGAGACAGCTGGCGCCGGCCGGGTCGTCGTCGTCGGAGACCGCTACGGCGCCATGACGCTCGGCGCGATCGCGCTGCACGGTGCCGACGGCGTCCGAGTGCATCAGGACCCCATCACCGGCGAGCAAGCCTTGGCACACAACGCCATTCGAGCCGAGCTGGGCGCGACACGGGTCGGGATGACCGACAGGTTCCGGCACCTGCCCATGACACCAGGGCTCTTCGCCGGGGCCTCGGTCGTCATTGGTCAGCTCCCCAAACATCTGGACGCACTCCGCGAGATCGCCCAGCTGGCGGCTGTCCATGCGGACGCCGAGGTCACCGTCTTCCTCGGCGGCCGCGTCAAGCACATGACGCGCACGATGAACGACGTGCTCAACGAGTGCTTCACCGACGTACGGGCATCGCTGGCCCAGCACAAGTCCCGCGTCCTGGTCGCCCACGGCCCTCGGCCGGCGGCGGAGCTGGGCTCACCGGCATACCCGATGCGACAGCACCATCCCGACCTCGATCTGTGGGTCTCTGCCCATGGCGGCGCATTCGGGGGGACAAAGATCGACATGGGGACTCGCTTCCTGCTGGGCTATCTCGACCGGATGCACCCGACTGCTTCTACAGCCGTGGACCTCGGCTGTGGCAGCGGTCTCCTGGCCGCGGCACTGGCCCGGGACCGCCCGACGCTGAGCGTGCTCGCGACCGACCAGTCCTCGGCCGCAGTGTCATCGGCGGCCGCCACTGCAGCGGCCAACGGGCTGACCGAACGGGTGCGGGTCCTGCGTGACGACGCGATGTCGACACTGCCGGACGCCAGCGCCGACCTGATCGTCTGCAACCCGCCATTTCACATCGGCACCTCGGTGTACGCCGGGGCGGCCCTGCGCCTGTTTGACGCGGCCGGGCGCGTACTTGCCCCCGGCGGCGAGATGTGGACAGTGTTCAACTCACATCTCGCCTATGACAAGGCACTGACTCGCGCCGTCGGGCCGACCCGGGTAGTGGGCCGCAACGCGAAGTTCACGGTCACGGTGTCGACGCGCTGAGTCCGGCACAGACCGGCTCGCTGGGTCCGACGCGCTGATCTGAGCGATCTCGCCTCACGCCCGAGCCACCACTGACCACAATGAAGGTATGCCAGCCGGTCGCCCACCCGTCACGTCTGCCGAGAGGGTCTCCGCAGCCACCGCGCCAAACCGGGATCGGTTCATCGATGCCGTCCGGGCCGGCAGCCTGCTCATCGTCGTCCTCGGCCACTGGCTGATGGCAACGGTGGTCGTCCAGGACGACCACATCACCGGCGCGAACGCCCTGACCTCGATCCCCGCGATGCAACTGGCCACCTGGGTGTTGCAGGTCATGCCCCTGTTCTTCGTCGCCGGCGGCTTCTCGAACATCACCGTCTGGCGCAGCCTGAGGCGTCGCGGCACCGGCTACCCCGAGTACCTCCAGGGCCGGCTCGTCCGGCTACTCAGGCCGACCTTGGTCTTCGTCGCCTTCTGGCATCTCGCCCTGCCGGTCGCAGCAGCCCTGGGCGTGAGCCAGAACCGCGTTGACGTCATCGGACAGCTACTCGGGCAGCCTCTCTGGTTCCTCGGTGTCTATGTGGCAATGACCGCATTGGCCCCGGCCATGGCGGCCTGGCATGCACGCAGTCCGCGAATCGCGCTGGCAATGCTGGTGATCGGCACTGCCGTCGTGGACTGGTTCCGCCTGGGTGCAGGAATGGAAAGCGTTGGCTACGTCAACCTGGCGTTCGTCTGGCTGTTCGCCCAGCAGCTCGGATTCGCGTATGCCGATGGCTCCTTCACCCGGCTGACGCGACGCACCCTCTGGGTCACCATCATCGGGGTGTTCGCCACATTGGCCGTGTTGACGTCGTGGGGGCCGTACCCCGTAAGCATGGTCGGCCTGCCGGGCGAGACCTCCAACATGACTCCGCCGACCGTCTGTCTGTCGATGCTGGCCGTCGCGCAGGTCGCCATCATGATGCTCATCCGCGGCAAGGTATCCGGATGGCTCGGGCGCCCTGCGCCCTGGGCAGCCGTCGTGCGCTTCGCCTCGATGGCAATGACCGTCTACCTCTGGCACCTGTCGGTTCTGGTCATCGGGTTCTTGGCTCTGTTCGGCCTCGGGATCGACCCGCCGGCCGCCGGATCGGGGCTCTGGTGGGTAACCAGGCCGTTCTGGTTGATCGCTCTGGCCCTGGTCCTGTGGGGCGTCGCGACCGTGCTCGCACCGCTCGAGCGTGGCAGAGCAGCCAAGGTGAAGCCGACAACGACGGCCAACACCGTCCTGGCGACGATCTGCTCCGGCGTCGGAGGCTCGATGGCCTCGTTCGGACTGCTGGGGTATGTCGCCAGTGGCCTCAGGCCGGCGCCCTTCGGCAGCAGCACGCTGTTGTTCATACCGGTGGACCCCGTCCAGAACACCTTCTGGGTGCTCGCGGGCTTCGCCTTGTCCGCCGCCGCGGCGAGGTGGTCGCGACACTAGGTCGCGAGGAACCCCAGCAGGTCGGCCCGGGTGAGCACCCCAACGGGCTTGCCGTCGCTGATCACCAGGAACGCGTCCTCGGTCTCGAGGATATGACGAGCCGTCGACACCGGCTCACCCGCACCGACCAGTGGCATAGCCGCGCTCAGGTGTTTCGCCACCGGATCAGCAAGATGTGCCTTGCCCGCGAACAGCGCGGCCAGCAGGTCTCGTTCACTGACCGAGCCGACGACCTCGCCGACCACGACCGGCGGCTCCGCGTTCACGACGGGCATCTGCGAGACGCCGTACTCACGCAGGATCGCGATCGCGTCGCGAACCGTCTCGGTCGGGTGCGTGTGCACCAGCGCCGGCAGGTCACCCGCCTTGGCCTTGAGAATCTCTCCGACCGTGCGCCCGCCGTTCTGGTGGAGGAAGCCGTAGGACGCCATCCAGGTGTCGTCAAAGATCTTGGACAGGTAGCCGCGGCCACTGTCCGGCAGGAGCACCACCACGACAGCGTCGGTCGGCAGGTCGCGGGCCGCACGCAGGGCCGCGATGACCGCCATACCGCAGGAACCGCCGACCAGAAGCCCCTCTTCGCGTGCCAGTCGCCGGGTCATCTCGAAGGACTCGGCGTCGGACACCGCGATGACCTCGTCCACGACAGACGGGTCATAGGCGCGCGGCCACATGTCCTCGCCAACACCCTCGACGAGGTACGGACGACCGGTGCCGCCGGAGTAGACCGAGCCCTCAGGGTCGGCGCCGATGATCTGAACCCTGCCGCCGGGGCGGTCGGCCGAGACCTCCAGCAGGTAGCGGGCGGTGCCGGTGATCGTGCCACCGGTGCCGATGCCGGCGACGAAGTGCGTGACCTTGCCGTCGGTGTCGGCCCAGATCTCGGGGCCGGTCGACAGGTAGTGGCTCATGGGGCCTTCGGGGTTGGAGTACTGGTCGGGCTTCCAACCGCCCTCGATCTCCTTGGCCAGCCGGTCGCTCACTGAGTAGTAGGAGTCGGGATGTTCCGGCCGCAGTGTGGTGGGGGTCACGACGACCTCGGCACCGTAGGCCTTGAGGACGTTGCGCTTGTCCTCGCTCACCTTGTCGGGGCAGACGAAGATGCACTTGTACCCGCGGCGCTGGGCGATCAGCGCCAGCCCCACGCCGGTGTTGCCCGATGTGGGCTCCACGATGGTGCCACCGGGCTTGAGCTCGCCCGAGGCCTCGGCCGCGTCGATCATCCGAACGGCGATCCGGTCCTTGACCGACCCGCCGGGGTTCATGTACTCCACCTTGGCCAGAACGGTGCAGGCCACGACGTCTCGGCCGTCGGCGTCCTTGACGACACGGTTCAGCTTGACCAGGGGCGTGTTTCCGACGAGGTCGGCGATGTTCTCGGCATATTTCACGCGGCTATCGTCCCAGACTCGGTACAGCTCTCGTGACCGTGCTCCGCCTGGCCGGCTGCCGGAATCGGGACAAAGCCTTGCGCCCCCTCGTTACGGTGGTGGGAGAACACCAACGGCGAAGGGCAGACGGCATGGGCAGGGCACGACGCGCGCGCAAGATCGCGGCGACGGCTGCCTACGGCGGCGGGATCGGTGCTGCAGGGATTGGAGCGATCGGTCTCGTGGGCTATGGCGTGCTCAAGGCCGAGACGTTGCTGGCCAGACGTCTTGTCGGTCAACCGTTCGACGGTGCCCCCGACGACGATGCCGTGTATGGCGCTGGGCGGGGTCAGCCCTTCCAGCTCCTTGTGCTTGGTGACAGCAGTGCTGCCGGCATGGGGGCCGACGCGGCGCATCAGACGGTCGGCGCCATCATCGCCCACGGAGTCTCGGCGCTGAGCGGTCGACCGGTCCGGCTGACCAACGTCGCGGTCGTGGGCGCCGAGTCGTCGGGCCTGGACGTCCAGCTCGCCTCCGCGCTCGAGGAGGTCCCCAAACCTGACGTCGCCGTCATCCTCGTCGGTGCCAACGACGTCACCCACCGGATCGACAAGTCCGTTGCCGTGCGGCACCTCGAACAAACCGTCCGCAGCCTCGTCGCCATCGACTGTCAGGTCATCGTCGGGACCTGTCCGGACCTGGGCACGATCGAGCCGGTGGCCCAGCCGCTCCGGCTGCTGGCCCGTCGATGGAGCCGAGATCTGGCCGCCGCCCAGACCGTCGCCGTGGTCGAGGCCGGTGGCCGGACCGTCTCGCTGGGCGACCTTCTCGGCGGCGAGTTCGGAAGCTCGCGCGAGATGTTCAGCCATGACCGGTTCCACCCGTCGCCTGCCGGGTACGCCCGGGTGGCAGCGGCCCTGCTGCCGAGTGTCTGCGACGCCCTGGGGCTCTGGCCGGACCCGTTCGACCACCGTCCTGACGTCAGACGGGGCGAACGCGTGGGCCCCGTTGCAGTTGCCGCCGTGCAGGCTGTCCGTGACGCAGGGACGGAAGTGAGCGCCACAGCAGTCGGGGGTCAGCCGCGCGGCCCCCGAGGACGTTGGGCCATGGTCCTGCGCCGACGTCAGCCTCCGATCACAGACCGAAGCGAGCTGGTGGAAGATCCCGGCCAGACGGCACGAGACGAAGCCCACACCCCGAGAGGCCTGTCACCGCAATAACATCAACCGCGGGTCCGGCCGACTCTGTTGTCGGCCGGCTCGATCTGTTTGAGTGGTCCTGAGAACGCTTGAGCTGTCCCACGAAGGAACGAGGAATCATGTCCGAAGCCGTCATCGTCTCCACCGCCCGAAGCCCCATCGGCCGCGCGTTCAAAGGCTCGCTCAAGGACGTCCGCCCGGATGACCTGGTGGCGACCGTGGTGACCGCGGTCCTGGCCAAGATCCCCGGCCTGGACCCCCGGCTCGTCGAGGACCTCTATCTCGGATGCGCCGAGCCGTCGGGTGAGCAGGGCGCCAACATGGCTCGCGTCGTGGCGATCCTGGCCGGCTTCGACCACCTGCCCGGCTCCACCGTCAACCGCTTCTGCGCGTCCTCGGTGCAGACCACCCGGATGGCCTTCCACGCGATCAAGGCCGGCGAGGGTGACATCTTCATCAGCGGCGGAGTCGAGTGCGTGTCCCGCTACAAGGACTTCGCCGGTCCCGGTGGGGCCATGGCCGACACCCAGAACCCGAAGTTCGCCGAGAGCCAGGCACGCAGCGCCCAGATGGCCGCCGACAACAGCACCTGGACCGACCCTCGCGAGCTGGGGCTGATGCCCGATGTCTACCTCTCGATGGGTCAGACCGCGGAGAACGTGGCGACGTTGCGCGGCATCTCACGGGCTCGTCAGGACGAGTGGGGCGTCAGCAGCCAGAACCGCGCGGAGAAGGCAATCGCCGATGGCTTCTTCGCCCGCGAGATCACCCCGATCACCACGCCGGACGGCACCGTGGTCTCGACCGATGACGGCCCGCGCGCCGGCGTGACGCTCGAGGCCGTTTCGGCGCTCAAGCCGGTGTTCCGCGAGAACGGCACCATCACCGCCGGCAACTGCTGCCCGCTCAACGACGG
>JBDTMW010000140.1:0-6425 GCA_039934065.1 Actinomycetota bacterium
TGAAGTGTCCGGTCAGCATCAGGATGACTGCGGCGAGCGCGATACCGATGAAGACCGCGAGGGTTGCCGCGATGCGCGGGTTGAGGGTCAGGAAGAGCAGCTTGTGGCCGTCAAGGGCGGCAATCGCCGTGGCGTTCTCTTGCGACAGGCCGCGGAGCTCAGCGAACGTGGCCGGCAGGTAGACGAAGGCGGCGACGGCCGAGAGGACAGCGGAGACCGCTGCGGAGATGAAGAAACCGCGGTTGATGGCGACCAGGCCGTTCTCGCCCGGGCGAGGCTTGGTGATGAAGACACCCATGATCGCGGTCAGCGCGCCGATGGCGGGAACGATCAGCGGGAATACCAGGCCCTGCTCACCAAAGGCGGCCTTGCCGAGGATGAGTGCGGCGACCAGCGTCACGGCATACGACTCGAAGAGGTCAGCAGCCATGCCGGCGCAGTCGCCGACGTTGTCGCCGACGTTGTCCGCGATCGTCGCTGCGTTGCGGGGGTCGTCCTCGGGGATGCCGGCCTCGACCTTGCCCACCAGGTCGGCGCCGACGTCAGCGGCCTTGGTGAAGATACCGCCGCCAACACGCATGAACATGGCCAGCAGCGCTGCGCCGAAGCCGAAGCCCTCGAGCACCTTGGGGGCGTCCCCCTTGTAGATCAGCACGACCGAAGCGGCGCCGAGCAGACCGAGACCAACGGTCATCATGCCGACGGTGCCACCGGTGCGGAAGGCGATCCGCATGCCCTCGTCGCGGCCGGAGTTGTTTGCTGCCGAGGCGACGCGCACGTTGGCCTTGACCGCGAGACTCATCCCGAAGTACCCGACCGCCGCGGAGAACACCGCTCCGAGCACGAAGAAGCCTGATCGACCGAGGCGGATCCCCAGCGTGTCCGCCGGCAGAGCCATCAGGAGGAAGAAGACGATGATCACGAAGACGGACAGCGTCTTGAACTGCCGCGCCAGGTAGGCGTGGGCGCCCTCCTCGACTGCCTGGCCAATCTCTTGCATCTTGGCGGTGCCGGGGTCAGCGGCAAGAACCTGCCGGCGGAAGATGACGCCCATGAGCAACGCCACGACAGCGATCACGGCAACGACAACCACCAAGTAGAGGTTCGTGCCGGTCAAGGTCAGCGGTGATACGCCGGCGGCATGGATGAGGCCTGGCATTCAATCCTCCTGAGGACATGGGAGATCGCACTCGAACGTTGCGCCCGACGGAATCACACGGCAGGTGCCCACCGGGCCCCCTCGTGACGCACCTCACACCCGCCGGAGGCAGGTGTGCTGGCCTGCATCTTAGACGATCGGATGCAGGGTCGGCGCGCCGGGGCCCCTCGGCTCAGGCAGTCGCGGTCAGAGCGTCGTCGACACTGCCAAAGATCTGGAAGACCTTGTCGAGGCCGGTGATCGTGAAGACCTTCAGAATGCGCTCGCTCGAGGTCACCAGCCGCAACGAGCCATTCGTGACCCTGACGAGCTTGAGGCGACCGACGAGGACACCCAGGCCGGTCGAGTCCATGAACGAGACATCCCCGAGATCGATGACCAGATTGTGGCGGCCCTCCGCGATGTGCTCATCAAGTCGCTCGCGCAGTTCAGGCGCGGTGTAGACGTCAATCTCGCCACCGACGTGAACGATCGTCACGTCATCGCGTGCCTCGCTGGAGATCGACAGATCCACTGGTTCTCCTCACGTCCCACGGCCGCTACCGGCCGCTCCAGAACCACCCTAATCGGAGCCGGCGCGGACGGCATACCGTTTGGACGATGGCCAGCGACTCTTCCTCCGCGACCCGCGGGGTCTTCGACCCTGCAGAGGTGCTCTCCCGTCTGTCCCGTGGGCGTCGAAGAGAACGGCTGGTGCACGTCCACGAGGTGCCTGCCCGGCAGGAACAGGTCGCGGAGTGGCCCGGCTGGGTGGCCCCAGCGGTTTATTCAGCGCTCAACTCATCCGGCATCGAGCGGCTGTGGTCTCACCAACGCGAGGCAGCAGACCTGGCCCACGACCGCTCGCATGTTGTGATCTCGACGGGCACGGCATCTGGCAAGAGCATCGGCTTCCTCCTGCCCGTGCTTTCTGCGCTCGTCGACGGTGCCGCGGCCCCATCCGGTCGGGGGGCCACCGCCCTTTACCTGAGCCCCACCAAGGCTCTCGCCGCCGACCAGCTCGCCCGCCTCACGGATCTGGCCATCCCCGGGCTCCGAGCTGCGACCTACGACGGTGACACCCCGCCAGACGAACGCAGATGGATCCGCGACCACAGCCAGTACGTACTGACCAACCCCGACCTCATCCATCATTCGCTGCTCCCCGGTCACGAGCGGTGGGCACCGTTCATGCGGTCGCTGAGGTACGTCGTGATCGATGAATGCCATGTCTACAGAGGGGTGTTCGGCTCACACCTGGCCGTTTTGATGCGCCGGCTGCGGCGAGTGGCCGCACATTATGGTGCCTTCCCCACCTTCATCCTCGCCAGCGCCACGGTGGCCGATCCGGAAACCCAAGCCAGTGCCCTGATCGGTATGCCGGTCCAGCCCGTCACCCTCGACGGTTCGCCGCGGGAGTCCATGACGTTTGGCCTGTGGGAGCCCGGCCTCGTACTCGGCGGCGGTGGCATCGGCGCTGGCAGCGGCATCGACGTTGACGGGCTCGCCGCACCGCACCGGCGCTCCGCCGTTGCCGAGACCGCCGACCTGCTGGCGGACCTCGTGGTCGACGGGGTGCAGACCGTGGCCTTCGCCCGCTCGCGCGCCGGCGTCGAGACGGTCGCCGCGAGTGCACGACGGTCACTGGGCGAAATCGACCCGGCCATGGAGCTCACCGTGGCGGCATACCGCGGCGGATACCTGCCGGAGGAACGACGTGACCTGGAGCAACGTCTTCGCTCGGGAGAGCTGCGGGGGCTGGCGGCAACGAACGCACTAGAGCTGGGCATCGATGTGAGCGGACTGGACGCAGTCCTGCTCGCGGGTTGGCCGGGGACCCGAGCGTCCCTGTGGCAACAGGCTGGCCGTGCCGGACGCACCGGGTCCCGATCACTGGCAGTTCTTGTCGCCGGCGACGACCCCCTGGACACCTACCTAGTCCACCATCCCGAAGCGTTGTTCGACCGGCCGGTGGAGGCCGCGGTCCTTGACCCACAGAACGCGTACATCCTCGTGCCGCATCTTGCCGCGGCCGCGGCCGAGCTGCCGCTCACGGAGGCCGACGCGCAGTTGTTCGGGCCGGCCATGATCGACCTGATCGACATTCTCGTGGCGCGACGAATGCTGCGGCGACGGCCGAGCGGGTGGTTCTGGACTCGACCAGAACGAGCGAGCGACCATGTGTCGCTGCGCGGAACAGGCGAGACCGTGCGCATCGTCGAGCGGTCGACCGGACGGGTCCTGGGCTCCGTCGATGGGCCGGCGGCTCACTCCAGCGTTCACACCGGGGCCGTCTACGTGCATCAGGGCCAGACCTACGTAGTCGCTGCCTTTGACGTGGAGGACTCGCATGCAGTGGTCGTGGCCGGTGATCCAGGCTGGTCCACCCACGCACGATCGGTGAGCGCCTTCGACATCGGCCGCATCGAGCAGTCGCAGACCTGGGGCCCGGCTGAACTCTGTTTCGGAAGCGTGGACGTCCGCTCGCAGGTGACGTCCTTCCTGCGCGTTCGACCCGGCGGTGAGGTCTTGGGTGAGCACCCGCTCAACCTGCCGGAGCGGTCGCTGCACACCAAGGCCGTGTGGTGGACCATGACCCACGAGATGCTGGAAACCGCCGGGATCGAGGAACCCAACATCCCGGGAGCGGCTCACGCAGCCGAACATGCGGCCATCGGCATGTTGCCTCTGGTGGCCACCTCGGATCGCTGGGACATCGGCGGCGTCTCCACGGCACTTCACCCGGACACCGGGCTGCCGACGATCCTCGTCTATGACGGCCATCCAGGGGGTGCAGGATTTGCCGAACGAGGTTTCAGGGCCGCCACGACCTGGCTGACCGCCACCCGGGACGCGATCCTGGCCTGCGAATGCGCCAGCGGGTGCCCGTCGTGCGTGCAGTCTCCAAAGTGCGGCAACGGCAACGAGCCCCTGGACAAGGCTGGTGCCGTCGCATTGCTGACCGCGGTCCTCGCCGGTGCGCCCCGGCCGGCCCCAGGACGGCCAGAGCAGGTGAGGCCTGCTGAGACAGCCGGAACCGCATAGAATGCCGCAGTGACCAGCCGGTCACCAACCGTGGATGAGTTCTGGAGGCTGCTCCGATGATCGCGCTCGGTGTGCTATTGATCTTGATCGCTGCCGGCGTTGCGGCGGTCCTCGCGACGGCCCCGGATGCGACCACGCCGTTGATCGACCTGAGCGCCGTAGGCGTCACCGTCTCCGCCTCGCCTCTGGCCCTTTTCATTGCGGGCGCCGTGTCGGTGATTCTCATCGGCCTCGGGCTCGCCCTGATCAACGGCGGCGCACGCCGCAAGGCCAGCTCGCGCAAGGAGCTCCGTGACCTGAGGAGGGGGCAAGCTGCCGATACTGTCCCCACGTCCGGCGCGACAGGCCAGCATTCGAGCCGCCGCGACCGACCTCAGAACGGCAACACGGGCAACAGCACTGGTACAACCGCCACCGGCGACGACACCAAGAGCAGCTCGGGTACCGACTCCACCAACTGAGGTCCCCTGGGTGCCGGTCCGAAGGACTCTCGGCCGTGGAACAGGCCCTCGTCCGTCGAGCACCCGGCTGACGAACAGCCCATCGTCGGGCGACTGTCACCCGCTACCTGGGCCCGGGCCGGCCCGTGACCGGGCGGTGGCGACGCCGACACCCTGGACGCCCGAAGTGACGGCAACGCTGAGCCGGACCTCCGTTGCGGTCGAGCTGCACTGCTGCACCCGCGCGTGATTGACCACAGCAACGCGAGCCCCCACCGCACATGCCGCGTCGGTCGCTCCGCCCTGCATCAACACCCCGGCGGCGGCGAGAGCCGCAAGGTCCGCGGCCGCCCTGGCGCGATGACTGGCCAGCACCGCGCTCGCCAGCAAGAGCCCCGAGATCGTCAGCATCAACACCGACCCGATGACGCCGAGCATGATCACGGTGGCCGATCCTCGATCCGGGCTCAGGCGAGGTCTGACAACCCGAGGCCATGTCAATGCTGACGGCCACGTCGGTGGGGCAGGCGCCGTCACCCCTTCCGGCTCTGTCACTACTGCGGGCCCGATGGCTCACGAACCGCAGACGCGGTGGAACTGGCACGCAGCCAGCTGGGGAGCAGACTGGCTGCGACCCGGGGCCGGGACACCACCGAGACCTGGATGAGGTCACCCGCCGCTCCTATCGACACCTCGGCGCCTGAGGGGGCCGCACGGCTGGTCACGAGTGTCACGGCCTCGGAGCTGTCACCCCGCGACGCGGCGCGAGCCCCCGCCCTGGCCGCGTCAACACAACGGATCTGGTCCCAGGCCAGCCCCAACGCTCCCAGTGAGAGCGCCAGGACGAGAACGACAGCAGGTAGCACGACCGCAAACTCGGCCGTCGCCATGCCGCGCTCAGAACCGCCTGACTTGAGGCTGCCGAAAGGATGCCCCGCGATGTTGCGGAAGAACTCGAGAGACCGGTGCCAGGACCGACGACGCAGCGCCAGCATCAGGCGGCGATGGACAACGCCGATGTGATCAGGCCAGTCAGTGCCGCCTTGATCGCACCGGAGCGGACGACAGCCATCAGGACCGCAGCGAAAGCGCAGGCGGCAAGGGTGCCCACGGCATACTCTGCGGTGGTCATCCCCGACTGCACCTCTTCCCTCAGCCTGTTGACCCGGATTGCCAGTGTCGGTCGGATATGTAGAGAGCGTTTCATGGTGGATCTCCTTTGTTGGGTGACACTTCTGTCGGGTGACACTTCCGGCGGTTCGGTCATTGGGTGACCAGGACTTGCCTGGTGAGGGCAAGCACGATCGGCACGACGGTGGTGAGGACGAACGCGGGCAGGAACACGAGTCCCAGGGGCAGCACGATGCGGACGCCCAACGTCGCGGTGGCCACTTCAAGTCGTTGTTGTTCGGCCCGACGCACCTCTTCGGCTGCGCGGACCAGGAGATCGGCGGGGGCCACACCGGCTGTGGCGGCCATGCGCAAGGCTCGTGCGGCCGGCTGCCATCCCGTCGGCACACTCGCCCAGGCTGTGGCGTCGTCCACACCCCAGCGACATGCGGCGGCAACGGTCCGCAGATGCAGACCCAGCGGGCCACCGACACGAGCGGCCACAGCCTCCATCGCTTCAACCAGGCCAGCCCCTGCGCGCAGGGTGAGCGCGAGCAGCTCGATGACACCTGCCACCTCAGCGACCGGCACGCCGGACCTCGAGAAGCCCGCATCGACCCGTGTCGCGGCGCCCGCCGAGCCGCCTTCGCCAGTCACGTCGCCAGTCCCGCCAG
The DNA here is from genome assembly GCA_039934065.1 of Actinomycetota bacterium. Lineage (GTDB taxonomy): Bacteria > Actinomycetota > Actinomycetes > Actinomycetales > Dermatophilaceae > UBA4719. Next base: position 6,408 of record JBDTMW010000140.1, read on the forward strand.
CAGTAACGCCGCCAGTCA
>JBDTMW010000141.1:0-6354 GCA_039934065.1 Actinomycetota bacterium
CAGCCCGGCCAAGTCCGGTACCCCCAGCGCACCGATCGTGTTCCGCGCCCAGCCGGGTGCGAACGTGTTCGTCACCAGCACCACATCCGGCTTCAAGCTGAGCAGTCGCTCCTGGATCACGGTCGACGGCTTCATCATTCAAGGCACGGGGGATGACGGCATCTACGTCAGCGGCGGAAGCAACCTGACCCTGACGAACAACACGATCTCGTACTCGGGCCTGCCTCAGTCCGGTGAGATCGAGCGTGGGATCTACCTCAGTGGCGTGTCCAACTCCACGGTGACGGGCAACGCGACTCACCACAACACCGAGGCCGGTATCTACCTGTCCTCCAGCACGAACCACGTATTGGTGGGCGGCAACCGCTCGTGGGCCAACGCCCGCGGGTACGTGCGGGCAGCACCAGGGATCGATGTGCGCGGCTACGACAACGTCGTCACGGGCAACACCACCTTTGCCAACGAGGACACGGGGCTGCAGTTCTACAACGGCGCCGCGCGCAACACAGTGACCAACAACCTGACGTACGACAACGGCGACCATGGGATTGATAACCTCGGCGCGACGAACCAGGTGATCGTGGCGAACACGGTCTTCCACAACGTCACCGCGGGGATCAACCGTGAGGGTGGCTCTACCGGCGGGTACGTCGTCAACAACATCAGCGTCAACAACGGAATCGACAGCCCGCGCACCAAGAGCAACATCAGGGTTGACGCCACGTCGACATCAGGAACCTCCGTCGACTGGAACCTGACCTGGTTGAACACCAGTGCGGTCGACTACATCTGGGGAAAGACGTCGTACTCCTCGCTGAGTGCCTTCCGGTCGGCCACGGGCATGGAGACACACGGCATCGAGGCAAACCCCCTGTTCGTCAACTCGACTGCCGGTGACTTCAGCCTCACTCTCGACTCGCCGGCTGTTGACTCCGCGTTCGCGGACGCGACGAGCCAGCCGTCGGTTGACCTGCTGGGCAAACCTCGCGTGGACGTTCCCGGTGTCATCGACACCGGTGCCGGGTCACGTACCTACGACGACCGCGGCGCCCTCGAGTTGCAGTCGACCTCCGGTGGCGCCACGACCACATCGACCACGAAGCTCAGGACCCGCCGATCCTGAGCTGGCGACGCGCCTGACCCCATGTGGTACCCCCCCACCACGTGGGGTCAGGCCATGTCTGTCATCGGCCGCCCCACCAGGTAGCGCGCGGTTGACCACAGAAGTGCCAGGGTCGCTCGCAGTGTCGGAGCCGACAGAAACCGGCTGTCCCAGTCCACGCGAGGTGGCACCAGGTGGCGAACGTAGTACGCCTCGGGATCGGTGACGTCTGGCGGGACGACGTCGCGGTCGCGCATGTGCAGCTGGCACGGGCCGGTGATACCGGGTCGGTACTGCAGCACCCACCGGCATTCGGGCGGATAGCGCTCGGCCAGTCGCGGCGTCTCCGGACGCGGCCCGACCAGAGTCATGTCGCCGCGAAGCACGTTCCACAGCTGAGGGATCTCATCAAGACTGGTGGAACGCAGGACGTTGCCGTTGCGGGTGACTCGCGGGTCGCCGGCGGCGGTGACGTGGCATTCGGCAGGGGTGCCGTTGGGGTTGTCGGCGCAGGTCATCGACCGGAACTTGTACAAGGTGAACGGCTGCCCTCGCTCGCCGACTCGGACCTGTCGGAAGATCACCGGCCCGGGGCTGCTGAGCCGCACCGAGACCGCGACCGCCGCGAAGACCGGTGACCCGAGCACCAGGCCGGCGGAGGCAACGGTGACGTCGAGCAGCCGGCGACCGCGACTGACGCCGGTGGTGTTCGCCGCGAAGGTGGTCATCCGGTACCCCCCGCGATGTAGACCCCGTCGAAGACCGTGGAGAGGGTCTTCATGTCCTGCGCCAGGGAGCGACGCATGGTGGACGGGCTGAAGTGCGTGTAGAGCGTCATGCCCTGGTCAGTGCGGTCGCGCAGGCCCGCCCACAACGGGTTACCAGCGCCGGTGGTGCCGCCGCCGTTCTTGCCTACCGGGGTCAGCAGCCCGACGCGTTGGCCGTCGTACTGGCGCTGCCAGATCCATACATCTGCGCCGGTGATCCCGTTCTGCATCGGAGCGTCCAGGGCCACCGGCAGCGCCGCTGCGGCTGCCGCTGATTCGGGGTACGGCAAGGGAAAGCTCAGCGCGCGTCGGGGCTGCACGTCGACTGTTGACGCCCAGTCGCGGCGCTGCACCTCGGCCCACGCCAGGTCGGCCGCCTCTGCCTCGCTGGACCCCCAGCCGACGTACTGGGAGTCGGAGTGCAGGTTGGCTCCGATGATGAGTCGGTCGAGATGCCCGGCCGCGACGAGCGCGTCGATGCTGGTCAAAGCGGTGCCGGGCTCATCCGTGCGCGCCTGCTCGGCACACGCGGTCGCCTGAGGGATGTCGGATCCGGGGAGGCAGCCCAGCTCGGGCAGGACGAAGTCCACCCCGAGCGGCACGTCGTGCCTGGCGATGCGGTTGAGCGCCTTGTCGGTGTCGGCCAGGAACTCCTGCATTCGACTCGGCGTCCACCAAAGGTCCGACTGGCCGAGCTCGTTCGCCACCCGGACGCCCTTCACCGCCGGTGACGTGGCCAACAGCCCGATCTGCTGCACCCCGGCCGAGAACGCCGCGGACCCGGCGCGCCAGCGGCCGGCCAGGTCGGCGTCCAGCCAGACGTCGAGACCGTTGGCGGCCGCGACGTTGATGGCCTTCCGGTACGGCGTGGGATCGGAGGGCGGGCCGTAGGAGGACGTCGCGCCCTGCACGCGTGGGGTCGGCGCGGGGCTGCTCGAGGCGCAACTGGTCAGCGCTACGGCGACCACGCCGACGAGCGCCCACCACCTCAGGCGGCGTCCCACAGCCACCACCCCTGGTGCTCGTTGGCGACGGCGTCGATCAGGGTGCGGTAGCCATCGCGGAACTCCGGGGTGTTGGCGCGGAGTGCCTGCTCAGCGAGGAACCCCGAGAACAGCGCCGGAAGCAGCGCACGAGGAGTCCTGGTACGAGCGGCCGCATTCTCGAGCCAGGTGCGGGCCAGCTGAGGAAGGTGGCCGTTACCGAACCAGACGTGCCCGAACCCGACCAGGTTCGGCCACGACCCGTACTGGCGCCACCGTCCCGCCGAGTCCTCGCGGCCGGGGTGTCCAGGGACCGCGCCCCCGCCCCAGGGACGCGACCGATCGAGGTAGAAGCCGTAGCTGGTGGGGAACTTGAACGCGTCCAGGATGGGGATGCCCGAGGTGCGGCCGAACTCCCAGTCGACGACCCCCGACAGTCGCAGGCCATCGACGAGCAGGTTGCCCATCCAGAAGTCACCGTGCTCGGTCCCGACCGGCATCTGCACATCGGCGAACGGGCGGGCCAGCGTCAGCGCGTCAATCAGGAACTCTTCTTCCACCTGGTTGCGGCCAACCTGGTCCAGGTAGCGCTCGACCGTCGGTGTCAGCCAGCTCTCGAGGAGCTCACCGAAGGGGACGTCGGGGCCGGACGTGGCGACCTGCCACCGCGCCAGCCACTGTTCAGCGACCGCGAAATCCTTCTGCGCCGCCGACGTCGAGCTGGCGTGCCCCGGCGAGTAGTAGTCGACGGTCATGGGGCTGCCCGGCAGGAACCCCATGACGAAAGCAGGCACCCCACCCATGTCGAGCAGGTCGATGGCGCGTGGCACCGTCGAGGCAAGGTGCGGTGGCAGCCCGCTGTAGACGTGCCGGAGAAACTCGTACTCGGCGAGGACGGATCGACCCGAGAGCTCGCTTCTGGCGATCTTGGCCACGGCAACGGGGTCCTTCCCCTTGCCGAAGAGAAGGACCGTCACCTTCGCGTCCGCCGAACGATCGACGCCGAGCACGAGTCCGTTGGTGGGGGGCGACGGCAGGGCGGGCGTCACCGACTGCGAGCAGAGACGTTCAACGAGTGTCGGGATCATGGTCGGGCCTCACCACGTCGACCGACGACGATCAGTCCGGGGGCGAAAGTTCGCAGCAGGCTGGCGCGTATCCGGTCTGGCATGTGCAGCGCCGCACTGCGGGCCACGCCGAGAGCGGTCACCTCCGCGCGACCCCGCAGGGCCGAGGTCGAGCGGGTGTGCGGGTACAGCACGTGGTGCAGCGCGTACTCGAAGGCAGCGCCGTCCTCGGTGGGGATCAGCAGGGCGGGGCACTGAGCGCCGGGCAGGGCGGCGTACACCGTGATCGACACCTGGAGCCCCTGGAGTACATGGACGACGCCGGATCGACCGGCGGCGGTCCTGAGGTGCGGCCAGGAGGCCGGGGAAGTCGTGGAGTCGAAGCCCACGCACAGCCAGCCGCCCGGCTGCAGCAGCAGAACCAGGTCGGCCACCAGCCGTTCAGCAGTCTGCATCGACGAGCGTGCCAGGCGTCCGAGGTCGGGCACTGCCAGCGCAGGTTGGGACCTCGGGGCCAGCCGGCCTCGTGGCAGGTCGGCTGGCCCGCAGACCACCAGCGGCTCGACATCTGCCGGCAGCAGGAAGCGCCAGTTGTCCGAGCGTGCGTCGGCCCGCGTCGAGATCGTTGGTGCGCTCATGACCGACCGACCACATAGGCGATCATCGCGTCACGCGGTTGCCGCCGCTCGTACGCCGTGACGAGCCCGACGATCGTCACCAGGTACACGACCCCGCCGCCCAGAACGGCGATGACGAACCACCGATCGGTCAGCTGCAGCGCCGCCCACACCATGGGCAGGCACGCGATGCTGGGAAGCAGCAGTGCCCGCCGGGCGACATGCAGGGGACGGTCCAGACGTCGACGAAGCAGCCACGCGTACGCCACCAGCAGACCCAGCTCGGTCACCACGGTGGCCCAGGCGGCGCCGAGGTAGGAGTACCGCGGGATCAGCGCCAGGTTCAGGACGACGTTGGCGACGGCCGCTACTCCCACCGCCCATGTCCGCAACCCCTGCTGGTCGGCGGCGGTGAGCGCGGTGCCCATCGTGTGACCGATCATTCGGGCCGGGATGATGAGGGCCAGCGCTTGGAACACCGGGACGGCAGGGGCGAAGTCGGCGCCGAACACCCCCGTGACCAGTGGCTCGGCCAGCACGATCCCGCCCACCATGAGCGGGACCCCCAGCGCGGCCAGAACGCGGGTGGACGCCGCCTGAAGCTGGTCCAGGCGCGGCGGGTCGTGCGGCCAGCAGCGGCTCATGCGCGGGTAGAGCGCATTGTTGATCATTCGGGCGAGCACGTTGAGGCTCAGCACAAGCGTGGTGCCGGCCTGGTAGAAGCCGACCGCCCTGGCTCCGCTGAGCCATCCCAGCAGCAGCGAGTCGATGCGGATGTAGGCCATCGACAGGACGTCGTCCAGGGCGAACGGGATGGTGAGTGGCAGCGATCCGGGCACGAACCCAGCGTGGAAGCGTGGCCACGGACCGGTACCGGTGTGGCGGTGCGCGAAGCCCCACCCGGCGACCACCCCGATCCCTCGGGATGCGAGGTAGGCACCCATCACTGCGGTAGCACCGCCGCCGGCGTTCAGCACCATGACCGTGCCGGCTACGTAGGTGCCCTCTTGCAGCCACGTCGCCGCCGACTCCAGGTGCATGCGCTCCCAACCCCAGAACACCGCGAAGTACAGCCGTGCGATGGCGTCCAGGGCAGCGGCGCCGACGGCGAGGGCGAACAACAGGCTGATGTCGGCGCCGGCACCGAAGACGTGGGCGATCACGAAGGTGAGGCAGGTGAGCCCGATGCCTGCAAGGCCTGCGTACGCCGTGCCCGACTCGAGCCACAGTCGAGTGGTTCCCGCGTCCCGTGCGACCTCGCGTGAGATCAGGTTCGGCATTCCCAGACCGACCGCGACCCCGAGCAGAGCGGCAAGGGCGAAGGCGAGCTGGAACAACCCCAAGGTGGCAGGTCCGGTGGCGCGGGCCAGCAGCACGATCGCGGCGAAGCCGCCGAAAAACCGAGCGACGAAGGACGCCAGTTGCCAGACCGATCCGCGAAGGACGGCCTGCCGGGTCCCGGGATCGGCTCGCGAACTCACGTCAGGGAGGCCTCAGGGATCGTTGCCGGCACGGTGAGTTCGGGCAGGCCGAGCAGCTGCCGGTAGGTGTCGTCGATCGCGCTCACCATCTGGTCGGCGTCGAACGCGTTGAGCACCCGCTCGCGTGCCTGGTGCCCCATCGCCGTTGCAGCAACGGGATGGGTGAGCAGCCAGCACACCTGTTCGGCGGCTGCGCCCGGGTCGCCGGGCGGGACGAGCAGTCCGGTCGCGCCCGGCTCAACCAGGTCGGGGATGCCGTTGACGCAGGTGGCCACGACCGGACGGGCGGCGGCCATCGCCTCGGTCAGCGCGCGCCCCAGACCCTCGTACCGAGAGC
>JBDTMW010000142.1:0-6320 GCA_039934065.1 Actinomycetota bacterium
GGACACGCTCACGCTGCTCCTGGTCCCCGACTTCGGCAAAGCGATTCACGCCTTCCTCATCATCCCGTTCACCATCGCGGAGGTCTGGATGGTCGGATACCTGCTCGTGACCGGTGTGAAGAGCGCCAAGACCGTGAAGTCAGAGGAACGCACCTTCGCCCCGGCGTGAGCGGGCCGCCATACTCAGGCAACCCCCCGCAGCGAGAGTCCTTCGTGCTTCTGCCTACGTGGTAGCCAAGGTCAAGCTGTCGACGCCGGCCGGGCCGTTCGCCGGTTGATCCGACACGCGGGCAGGGATGCGCATCGCAGTGATCCGGCGTCCGGCGCACCACGTGTCGAAGTCGGCGGCGGCCATGGGTCGCGACAGGTGGTAGCCCTGTGCGACGTCACATCCGATGTCAGCCAGGGCGATCAGGATCTGCTCGGTCTCGACGCCCTCAGCGACAAGGGTGAAGCCGAGGTTGTGGCCGAGGTCGACGACGCTTCGGACGATCAACGCGTTGCTGGGGTCCTCGATCATGGTCAGCACGAAGGACTTGTCGATCTTGAGCTCGCTGACCGGCAGGTATTTGAGCTGACCCAGGCTGGTGTACCCGGCCCCGAAATCGTCGATCGATATTCCCATCCCGAGCTGGGCCAGCTGCTCCAGCGACTGCCGTGCCCGCGCCGGCTCGGTCATGATCGCCGACTCGGTCACTTCGAGGCTGAGCAGCTCGGGTGGTAGACCGTGTGCGCTGAGGAGCGCCCCGATCTGGCCGGGCAGACCCTCGTCGAGAAGGTTTCGGGCTGACAGATTCACCGAGACAGTCAGCGAGCGACCCGCATCGGACCACGCGCGGGCCTGCGCGAGCGCGCGGTCCAGAACATAGCGGGTGAGGGGGCCGATCAGCCCGGTGTGTTCGATGATGGGGATGAACTCGTCGGGGGAGACCAGGCCGCGCTCGGGGTGCTGCCAATACACCAGGGCCTCCGCGCCAACGAGATCGCCGTTGCTGATGTTGACCTTGGGCTGGTAGTGCAGGACGAGCTCGTGGCGGTCCAGTGCCCGGCGGAAGTCCCCGAACAGCGCGAGCTTGGCTGGGGACTGCCTGTCGACGGCAGGGTCGTACAGGCATACCCCGAGATTCTGGGTCTTCGCGACGTACATGGCGACGTCGGCGCGCTGAAGCAGGGCGGCCGCATCCTCGCCATGGTCACCGGACAGCACGACCCCCACGCTGACCTCCACGTCCAGGTCGATGCCCTCGACCTGAAACGGCGTTTCCATCGCAGCCCGCAACGAGTCTGCAACGGCGGTGGCGTCGGCGGCGCACCCCACGTCGGGCAGCAGGATCACGAACTCGTCCCCCGCCAGGCGGGCAACAGTATCCACGTCGCGCACCACACCAGCCAGACGAGGCCCGACCTGGGTCAGCACCTCGTCGCCGCGGTGGTGGCCGAAGGTGTCGTTGATCTGTTTGAACCGGTCCAGGTCCAGGAGCAGCACCCCGGTGCTGGTGCCTAACCGTGCGTCCACGCGCAGCGCCTGCCCGAGCCGGTCGGTGAGCAGCGCGCGGTTTGGCAGCCCGGTCAGGCCGTCGTGCAGCGAGTCGTACACCGCGTGGGCCCGTTCGGCATCCAGCAACCGGCGATGTCCACGCGTGATCGACACCAGCACGGCTACCAGCACCAGGCCACCCAGGAACACGAATGGCGTCAGTTGGCGATTGAGCGTCTCCAGGCGCAGTAGATGCGCAAGCCCATCTCGGGCCGCTTGACGCTTGGCCAGTGACGCCCCGACCACGGCCTCCTGGATTGCGTGGGACAACGGGTCGACCTGGCCGCCGTCGATCAGCAGCACGGTGGCCGCGTCGCCGCGGTCGACCGCGGCGAACAGCCGATCGACCGCCTCGAGGTAGTCGCGGTGCTGAGCCAGGACACGGTCGGCGGCTGATCGGTCGCCGGCGTCGCCCTGTCGCCGGACCTGACCCAGAGCAGAGACGAAGGAGGCGGCGGACGCGTCGTGAGCAGTCCGGATCGAGGGCCCCGGCTCGAGGCGGTACTTGCGCTCCAGCGACTCCTCGGCGAGCACCGCCCTGGCGGCCTGCGCGTAGTGGTCCGACAGGTTGTTGGCCGCCACTGCCCCAGTCGCAGCGTTGCTGGTCACGAGCGACGACCACACGGCGAACACGCTGATGGCGAGCAGAACGAGCGCGAGAACAACGCTTGCAATCCGGCTGCGCCGGGCCACGCGCTCGTCCGACTCCTGCAGACGCAATCCGGAAATCCCCTGGCTCCACGCGCTATCGAGAAGGCGGGGCGCCTTGGTATCGGCCGTCGACCTGGCCATAATCGTGGTCCTCTCGGCAACCGCTAAGACGTTCACGGGTGTGACGACACTTATCAACGTGCATTATCGCCGGGCACAGTCGTGTCACATCATCTCGACTTCGGCTCGACTGCGTCTGCTGATCCCGGATACTAGTGACCGCGCTCGGCTGGCTGATGTCCCCGATATCAGCCGATCGGCCGATATCGGGCTCGATCGGGTGCGGCGCGCGTCCTTTCTGGCCGATACTTCGAGGCGTGATCGGCGAAGATTTCCCCAGGGTGCTGGCCCGCGCCCAGGGCGGCGACGACGCGGCGTTCGCGTGCCTGTGGCTTGACGTCAACCCGGCCCTGGTGCGTTATGTGCGCGTCGTCTTGGGCGAGGTGGACGAGGATGTCGCCGCCGAGACGTGGGTCACGGTGGTGCGCGGGCTAGCCCGCTTCCGCGGGGATGAGATGGCTTGGCGCGGGTGGGTTTTCACCACAGCGAGGCGCCGGGCGGTCGACGAGGGTCGCCGGCGCACTCGGCGACGTACCGCCGCCGTTGCCTCCGAACCGAACAAGCCCAGGGGTCTGGGCGCACCCGACCCTGCTCAGGTGGTGCTGGAGGGTCTGGACACCGAGGCGGCGTTGGCACTGGTAGCTCAGCTTGCGCCGTTGCAGGCGGAGGTCATCGTGCTCAGGGTGATCGCCGGCCTGGATGTGGAGTCTGTTGCGCGACTGGTTGGCCGCCGTCCCGGCGCGGTCCGGGTCGCCGCCCACCGGGGGTTGCGGCGGCTGGCGCAGATCTTGGCCACGGAGGGTGTAACGCGATGAGCGGCCCGGACGCTTCGGAGGTGACATGGATAACTTCTTGAGGTCCGTTCCAGGTGACAGCCCGTATCAGGGGGATGAACACCTGGAGGCAATGCTGTCCGGGCAGCCACTTCCCCAGGACGCGAATGCGGAGCTGCGAGGAGTCTTCCAGCTCCTTGCGACGCTGCGCGAAGCGCCGATGGATCAGATTGAGCGCCGGGGTCAGGCCGAGGCATTGAACGCGTTCCACCAGACCTTCGACGGGTCCGACCTGTCACGACGTCGCAGACCAGCGACGCTCCGCGCCCTTCTTAGCGCCAGGGTAGGCGCGGCGCTGGCCGTGGGGGCCGTCGGCTTCGGTTCCATCAGCGCCGCGGCATACACCGGGGTCCTGCCCGAGGGGTTGCAGGACCTGGCCCACGCCACGCTGGGGGCACCGGCCGCTCACCATGACGACCTCGCCGCGCCGGGCGACCACGGCAAGGGCGCCGACCGAACCGCCGACAGCCCCGCCACAAAGGCAGCCGTGGGACCCGACGCCACGGGGCTCGCCGCGTTCGGGCTGTGCACCGCTTGGGAGCACGCCAAGACCAACGGCCAGGCAACGGACAAATCCATCGCGTTCCGTAACCTGGCCACTGCGGCCGGCGGAGCTGACAACGTCATCAGGTACTGCGCCAAGATCCCCCACCCCGGCGCGACCGCGACCGGTAAGCCCTCAAGCCACCCGACCGGTAAGCCCTCAAGCCACCCGACCGGTAAGCCCTCAAGCCACCAGACCGGTAAGCCCACCTCGCTGCCCCAGAAGGCCGACAGCAATCCCGGCGCCAGCCTCCGACCCTGACCCGCCGACACCGCCTACGGCCTCTGCCTCGCTCGCCGCGAACCACGGCACACCTATCTGACGCACGCCTAGCTGATCGCGCCGCGACCGCCCAGGGTCGGCCGATGGGTCCGGGGTCAGCGGTTCCCGGACAAGGCGTCGTTCGTCGGGGCGAGGTAGTCGGCGGTTCCTCCGCGCCATTCCAGCAGAAGCAGAGTCGCGTCGTCAGTCGTGACCCCTCCTCGTTCGTCCATGAGGGCGCGGGAAAGAATACGAACCGTCTCTTGAACCGGCTCCTGGCCATCGCCAATCTGCTGGATCAGGTGCGTCAACCGCGCCTCGCCGGTTCCCACTCCGCTACTTCGGTCCTCTTCGACAACGCCGTCGGTGAAGAACAGCACGCGGTCACCGCGCTCGAGTGTTCTCGTAGTGATCACCGGGGTCGCCCCGCCGAAACCGACCGGCAACGTCGTGGGGCTTTCGAGCTCGGCCACGACCCGTCGACCTCGCAGGAGTATCGGAGCCGGGTGCCCCGCGTTGACCCACTCCAGGAGTCCCGATTCCACATTCAGCCGAGCCATCTGAGCGGTCACGAACCGGTCAGCCCCGAACTGACCGGTGATCGCTGCGTCCATGGCCGCGTACAGACCGTCCAACCCGACGTCGAGGCGCCGGGCGTGCCGGTAGGCGCCCATGGCCACGGTCGCCATCACAGCGGCGTTCAGCCCGTGACCCATCGCGTCGATCATGGCCAGGTGCAGGATGTTGTCGTTGAGGGCGTAGTCGAAGCTGTCCCCGGCAACGTCATAGGCGGGCTCCAGGGCGCCGGCGACAGCCACCTGCGGCGTGGTCATCATCAGCGGCGGTAGCAGCTGCCACTGCATCTCGGCGGACAGGCTCATCGGCTGCCGGCGACGGGCCTGGAAGAACCGGTCGGTGTACATGCTCTTGGTGATCAGCATGTCGGCGACGAGGCCCGCCAGCCGCCTGGTGAGCCGCCGATCATGCTCGTCGACGGAGTCGAGAGTGAAAGCGAGCACGCCGACGCGATCGGTGCCGTCAAGCAGCGGGACGAAGAGCCGTACCCCGTCGCTCTGTGCCTCCTCGATGGTCACGTCGGTCTGGAAGGCGCGGCCGGCCGTCGAGTCGTCAATAGGTTGCGGGTCACCCACCACCAGCCGCGGGCCGGGCAACGGCACCAGAGTCATCTGGTCATAGTCCTGCAGGAGAACTTCGACATGGCGCCCCCCGATGATCGCGATCTCCTGCTCGATGAGTGGGGCAATCATGTGCGGCGGCATCCGGTGGGCCCGGTCCAGCAGCGAACCGAGCAGCTGCTCCCCGAACCCCTCTGACCGGTCCACCACCCTCGAGGACTCGGAACTTCCGTGCTCATCCATAGGCCTCATCATTCTCTTTCCGCCCGCACCGGGCCTCCGTCAAATGACGGTGATTGACGTACCCGGGCCCGCGGTGACGACTGGATGATCGACCTCTGGGAGGATCGGGCTCATGAGAGCTTTGGTGAAGCGCACAGCAGGTCCCGGCCTCGAGCTGACGGAGCGTCCCGAGCCGGTGGTCGGTCCGGATGACGTGAAGATCCGTGTCCAGCGGGCCGGCTTGTGCGGCACCGACCTGCATCTCGAGTCATGGGACGACTGGGCGGCATCCGTGGTCAAGCCGCCGTTGGTGATTGGCCATGAGTTCTTCGGCGAAGTGGTCGAGATCGGCCAGGACGTCACGTCTGTTGCCGTCGGTCAGAAGGCTTCCGGCGAGGGGCACGTCGTCTGCGGGACCTGCCGCAACTGCCGGGCGGGCCGTCGCCATGTGTGCATCCGGACGTCCAGCGTCGGGGTCAACCGCGATGGTGCCTTCGCCGACTACGTGGTGATCCCCGCGGGCAACGTCTGGGTGCAGCCCGACGACATGGACCCTGATGTCGGTGCGGTGTTCGACCCGCTGGGCAACGCGGTCCACACCACCTTGTCCTTCCCGCTCGCTGGTGAGGACGTCCTGGTCACCGGCGCCGGCCCGATCGGGATCATGTCAGCCGCCATCGCCCGCCACGTCGGCGCGCGCTTCGTCGTGGTGACCGACGTCTCGGACTACCGGCTCGAGCTCGCCAAGGCCGCCGGTGCGGACCTGACCGTCAACGTCTCGCGCACCACCGTGGCCGAGGCCCAGCGTGCGCTCGGCATGCGCGAGGGCTTCGACATCGGGCTCGAGATGTCGGGCAGCCCGCTGGCCATGACCGAGATGCTCAGCAACCTCAACCATGGCGCCCGGGTCGCAATGCTCGGGCTGCCGAAGGACCCGTACCCCATCGACTGGGGCAAGGTGATCACGCACATGATCACCATCAAGGGCATCTACGGCCGCGAGATGTACGACACCT
>JBDTMW010000143.1:0-6285 GCA_039934065.1 Actinomycetota bacterium
CTGCCGGTCATGGTCACGCCGCGCTGGGTCGACACCCGGATCCAGCCCATCTCGGTCAAGGACGTCCTGCGTTACCTCGTGGGATCGGCCGGGATGCCGCAGGTGGTGAACCGCGGCTTTGACATCGGCGGGCCAGAGGTCTTGACCTATCGACAGATGATGGCCGCCTACGCCAAGATCGCCGGCCTGAAGCCGCGGCGCATCGCGGCGCTTCCGCTGCTGACCCCGTCCCTGTCGAGCCACTGGGTGGGCCTGGTCACGCCCGTTCCCAACAGCATCGCCCGGCCGCTGGTGGAGAGCCTTATCAACGAGGTCGTCTGTAAGGAACATGACATCGCGACCTACGTCCCGGATCCTGACGACGGTCTCACGGGTTTCCGGCGAGCCGTCGAACTTGCCCTCAAGCGCATCTATGACCGCCGGGTGACCACGTCCTGGTCCTCGGCCACGACCGCCGGCGCCCCGAGTGATCCGTTGCCGAGTGACCCCGACTGGGCCGGGGGTTCGCTCTACGTCGATGAGCGCGAGAGCCTTGTCGACGCCACTCCCGAGCAGCTGTGGTCCGTGATCGAAGGTATAGGCGGCGAACACGGTTGGTACTCATGGCGTCTCGGCTGGTGGGCCCGTGGTCTGCTTGATCGTATCTTCGGCGGGCCTGGTCTGCGCCGTGGTCGCCGTGACCCGTTCGACCTGGCCGTCGGGGACGCCCTCGACTGGTGGCGGGTGGAGGACGTGGACGATATGCACCTGCTGCGTCTGCGCGCCGAGATGCGACTGCCCGGACTGGCCTGGCTCGAGCTCATCGTCGAGACCGATGACCAAGGGCGGACCCTGTTCCGCCAGCGGGCCCTGTTCCACCCCAGGGGCCTGGCCGGGCACATCTACTGGGCGGCCATCCGCCCCTTCCATGGCGTCGTCTTCGGCGGCATGCAGCGCAACATCGCCCGCGCGGCGGAGAGCCCAATTGCCGCACCGGCGTAGAGGTTGAGGACTAAGTTGGCGATGTGGACGAGCGTTCGAGTGACCTATCGGCAGTCATCCCATCGGCAGTCATCGACGTCGTCGGGCTGGTCAAGACTTTCGGCCGGACCAAGGCGCTCAACGGACTGAACCTGAGCGTGTCCCAAGGTGAGGTCCACGGTTTCCTGGGACCCAACGGAGCTGGCAAGACCACCACGCTGAGGCTCTTGCTCGGCCTGCTCCGCGCCGACGCCGGATCTATGCGCATGCTCGGCGGTGATCCCTGGGCCGATGCGGTGGATCTGCACCGGCGGCTGGCCTATGTGCCCGGTGACGTGGCGCTGTGGCCGACGCTGAGCGGCGGTGAGGTGATCGACCTGCTGGGCAGGCTTCGCGGCGGGCTAGACCCGAAGCGGCGGGACAGCCTCCTCGAGCGCTTCGAGCTCGATCCGACGAAGAAGGGCCGGACCTACTCCAAGGGCAACCGGCAGAAGGTGGCACTGGTGGCGGCACTGGCCAGCGACGTCGAGCTGCTGCTCCTGGACGAGCCCACCCTGGGACTGGACCCGTTGATGGAGGCCCAGTTCCGCGAGTACATCAACGAGGTGCGAGGCGACGGCCGCACCGTCCTGCTGAGCAGCCACACGCTCAGCGAGGTGGAGGCGCTGTGTGACCGGGTGACCATCATCCGCGAGGGGGTCGTGGTGGAAAGCGGTTCGATGGCCCAGCTCCGGCACCTTGCCCTGACAGCGGTGTCGGCCGACCTGACCACCGTGCCCGAGGGGCTCGCCGACCTTCCTGGCGTGCACGACGTCGTCGTGCAGGGCCACCGGATCTCGGCCAGCGTCGAGGCCAGCGGCATGCCGGCGTTGATGGCAGCGCTGAGCGCCGGCGGGGTCACCGCCTTGACCAGCGCGCCGCCCACACTCGAGGAGCTGTTCCTGCGCCACTACCGCAGTGACCTGCCATGAGCGGCGAGCTGACCGGGACCGCGGCACTGGTGCGACTGGCACTTCGCCGCGACCGCGTGCTGATACCAGTGTGGATCGGCCTGTCCGCCGCGATGGTCGGCTTCTCCGCCTCTGCGACCGCCGGCCTGTACCCCACCGAGGCGTCCCGGGTCCAGGCCGCGACCCTGATCAACTCCACGGCGTCGCTGGTCGCCCTCTACGGGCCGATCTACGACCCGACATCGCTGGGCGCCCTGTCGATGGTCAAGATGACCGCTGTCTACGCCTCGCTGATATCCATCCTCATGGTGATGCTGATGGTGCGCCATACCCGGGCCGAGGAGGAGGCCGGACGGCTGGAGCTCATCGGTGCGGGAGTCGTGGGCCGCGCGGCTCCCATGACCGCTGCCCTGCTGGTGGTCGGCGGCGCGAGCTGCGCGCTGGGCCTGTTGTCGGCCGCCGGGCTCATGGCAGCCGGGCTGCCGTCAACCGGTTCGCTGCTGTTCGGCGCCGGATGGGCCGCGACCGGACTCTGTTTCGCGGCGGTTGCCGCAGTGACTGCGCAGCTGACGACCGGTGGCCGGGGAGCCAACGGCCTCGGTTTCACCGTCGTCGCGGTGGCGTACATGGCCAGGGCGATCGGAGACCTGGCCGAAGAGGGGCCGGGGTGGCTCTCCTGGCTCTCCCCGATCGGATGGAACCAGCAGATCCGCGCCTTCGCTGGCGACCGGTGGTCAGTGCTGATCCTGCCGCTGGCTGCGACCGCACTGCTGGTGCCGGCGGCATTCGCGCTGCGACGTCGACGCGATCTCGGCTCGGGGTTGCTGCGCGACCGTCCCGGCCCGGCCGTGGGCAAGCTGAGCTCACCCTTACAGCTCGCATGGCGGTTACAGCGCTCACTGCTGCTCGCATGGACGATTGGCACCGCGGTGATGGCGTTCATGATGGGCACGATCGCCAATAACATCGTGGGCCTGCTGGACTCCCCCGCCATGAAGGACATCATCCGGAAGCTCGGCGGTGAACAAGCCCTTACCGATGCCTTCCTGGCGGCAGTGCTGGGCCTGGTCAGCACGGTCATCGCCGCGTACGGGGTCGCGGCGGTCGCCCGCCTGCACACCGAGGAGTCGGCAGGCAATGCCGAGTCCGTCCTTGCCACGGCCACACCCCGTCTCGCCTGGGCCGCCAGCCATTGGCTGCTCGCCCTGACCGGAGTCGCCTTCCTGATGCTGGTCGCCGGAGTGGCATCGGGACTGGGCCATGCCATTGCCGTCGGCGACTCCAGCCAGGTTCTGCGAGTCGCAATGGCCTCCCTCACCCGTATTCCGGCCGCCTGGGTCATGGTCGGCCTGGTCGTTGCGGTGTGGGGCCTGTGGCCGCACGCGATCGGTTTCGTGTGGGGCGCCTACGCGGCGTTCATCCTGGTCGGAGAGTTCGGTCAGCTCTGGGGAGTTCCGCAGTGGGCGATGGACCTCAGCCCCTTCACCCACTCCCCCACGCTTCCCGGGCCCGACCCGCAACTGGGGGGTATGGCGTGGTTGACCGTGGCCGCCGCGGTACTGCTCGCCGGCGGCTCCATCGCGTTCCGCCGTCGCGACCTCGTCGGCAACTAGCAACTGACGGGTGGCGGCTTCAAGCTGGCGACCCGGCACCATTAGCGCGTTAGTGGCACGATTGCCTGATCAACGCGCCGCATTGATGCCACAATCCTGCTAACGGTTGGCCGAGTCGCGGGCGAACGCTTGCCTGATCATGCTGTCGACCAGTCCCGGGTCGTACAGATTGCGCCAGGTCAGCCGCACCACCTGGTATCCCAGCGATCGCAGCGCGTCCTCGCGCCGCTTCTCGTCGACCAGCGCCTGTCGGCCGTCGGCGCGGCCATACTTCACCAGGCCGTCGAACTCGACGATCGTGCGCTGAGCCCGGAACAGGAAGTCCACCCGACCCACGAGACGCCCGCGTTCGTCGCGGATCTCCACCTGAGGGTCAACAGCCGGCAACCCCAGTGATACGAACAGGACTCGCGACCACGACTCACCTGGCGACTCCGTTCGGGCATCACCGAGCTCGACGGCAATTCGCGCATTACCCCGGCCGGGTCCCAACCTGGCAACGCCAAGTGCGTCCTGCAGATCGTGCTTGGTGACCTGGCCGGCATACAGCGCCGCGTCGGCTGCGGCAACGCCGGCTGCAACGCCAGCGAGCGCCGCCGACTGGACGATGGCAATGGCCGGATCCACAACGCAACTGCCGTCGCGTTGCCGGGCGACCGTATCGGGCAGGCAGGGGTGCACCCGAAGTCCAGGCAGGGTCCTCGGGAAGCCTGGCCCGGTCAGCGTCAGGTGCACCACGTCGGGCGTGAGGTTGAGCAGCGGCAGGCCATGGATCACCAAGGCTGAGATATGGCTGATGGCGTGAGCTGACCGATAGCCGCGGGATACCGCTCGGGCCGTCAGTGCGTGTCGAGTCTCGGGGCCGGCCTCGACCAGCAGCCGGCTGTCAACGAAGCAGCCCGTGCGAGGTCTGAACAGCTGACCGGAGGCCACGAGTCTGCGCAGGCCGTCATTGGTATAGCCACAGGAGTGCGCCTCAACAGCTGTGACCAGACCGCCCTGGGCGGAGAGGCGTGCGACCAGCAGATCGTTCACCGCCGCAGCCTCTGCCAGAGGACAGCTGTGACCAGACCGCCCTGAGCGGAGAGACGCGCACCCAGCAGATCCTTCACCGTCGCAGCCTCTGCCCTCAGGACAGCCGCGTCGAGGCGTCCGACGGTGGCTGTGCAACCTGGGGAGACTGACCACACCGATGTGGATGGCCAAGGGTCATCACAGGCCCCTACCGGTCGGTTACCGCGTTAACGTCACCGATGCCTGATCGGCGACCCACATTGATGCCACTAACCCGCTAGCGGCCAGGATCGAGACCGGGACAGCCGGCTCACGTCACGAACAGTCGGTCAGGCTTTGAGAGCCTGGTCGAGGTCCGCGCACAGATCCTCGACGGCCTCGAGCCCGATGGAGATCCGCAGCAGGCCCGGGTTGGGACGGGCCTCGGCGGCAACGGGCCGGTGGGTCAGCGACGCCGGATGCTCGATCAGGGTCTCGGTGCCACCCAGCGACACCGCATGGCCGACGAGCTCACAAGCCTTGGCCACAGCGGCAGCGGCAGGGTATCCGCCGACCACCTCGAACGCGATCAGCGAACCGGGGCCCACCATCTGGCGACCCACGATGCCGTCGGGGTCGCAGCCCGGCAGCCCGGGATAGTGCACTGCTTGCACCGACGGGTGAGTCGCCAGCCACTCGGCCACCAGCTGGGCACTGGCCTGCTGGGCGCGTACCCGGATCGGCAGCGTCTGCAGACCGCGGTGCAACAGGTAGCCGGCGAGCGGGTGAAGGATGCCGCCGGTGACAGCGCGGACCCGTCGAATCCTCGATGCCCATTCGGAGTTCGTGGCGATGACCCCGGCCAGCACGTCTCCGTGGCCGCCGATGAACTTGGTGGCGCTGTGCATCACCAGGACCGCACCATGGCGGATCGGTTGCTGCAGAACAGGAGTGGCAAAGGTGTTGTCGACCAGGACCGGGACATCGCCGGCCTGGGCGCAGACATCGTCGAGGTCGAGCAGCTGCAGGGTGGGGTTCGCGGGCGTCTCGACCAGCACCAGCCCGGTGTCGGGCCGCAGGGCATGCGCGATCTCCTTCGGGCCGACCCAGGTGACCTCAACGCCGAGCAGACCGTTGTCGAGCAGGTGGTCGGTGCCGCCATACACCGGACGGACGGCGACCACATGCCGCTTGCCCGAGGCGCTCATCGCGAGCAGGCAGGCGGTCAACGCGGCCATCCCCGAGGCGAAGGCGACGGCTTCCTCAGCGCCCTCAAGCTCAGCGAGGGCGTCCTCGAAGCGGGCGACGGTGGGGTTCCACAACCTGCTGTAGACGAGGCTGCTGCCGGGAATCGGCCGCCCACCAGTCGCGAGCGCCTCGTAGGCCTCGCCGCCGGACTCGACGTCGGTCAGCGGGTTGGTCGTGGACAGGTCGATCGAGGGCACATGGACGCCGAGACCGGCCAGGTCGTGTCGACCGGCATGCACGGCACGAGTATCGAGGGCGTTCATGATGCCTCCTGAAAGTTCAACTGGTTGCCCCAGTGTCGAGACTTAACCAGCCAACAAGCAAGCATTCCGTATTTGATTCGTCCCTGATGCAGTTCGCTGTCATCTATTCGAATTGGACTGACCCCCAGGCGACCTGGGCGAACAACGTGCGGGATCCCGAGACCGCTTAGACCGTCCTGGCGAGAGGACGTAGGGTCGGGCCGTGGGCGACGAGGCACGGATCCTGATCGTGTGCACCGGCAACATCTGCCGGTCACC
>JBDTMW010000144.1:0-6275 GCA_039934065.1 Actinomycetota bacterium
ACTTCCGGGACCCGGATGCGGTCGTTGATACGAGGTTCGCTGATGTGGTTCTCCTTTGTTGTCCGTCAAGGTCGACAGTTTTGACTTCTTCAGGTCAACCGCCGGAGACGAGAAAAGCTCCCCGCCCTGTGGTGCGCGAGGAGCTGTCAGAACAAGGTGCATCCAACCAAAACCGCCGCGTATGACGGGTGGCAAGCACACGCCGTACGCTGCACGTCTGCTGCGGCACACCATGGGTGCGCGCCTCAGCCGGGCGGACCTGGAACCCGGCGACTCGAACTGCAGCAAGCTGCGGTCTTGCCGACGCGGGTGGAAGCGACTTGCTTGCTTCTCTTGCACGCTGTGTCGATGGGCAGCCTTGAGGGCAACCTGTCAACACAACTGGTCGACCTATGACGTTACCAGCGTGACCCCCAGACTCCCAATCCTCAGCGAGTCGCCGCCTGTGCCCGGAAATGGCGATGGGTGTAGGTGGCACCAGCTCCGACCACGGCCACGCCAAAGCCGACGAGGGCGACGCCGACAAAGCCGGCACCCCAGCCCCAGCGGTCGATCGCCAGTCCGGCCAGGGGTGCTCCCAGCGCTGAGCCTGCCGTCATGAAGGAGCCATGCCAGCCCATCGCCTCGCCCCTGGCTAGCTCGGGCACGACCCTGCTGACCTGGTCGACGGTCGCGGTGATCGTGGGCGCGACGAAGAGCCCCGACGCGAAGGCGATCACGGCCAGGGGCCACTCGCTCGGGGCCAGCGCGATCGGGATGGTCGTCAGGCTCAGGCCGGCAAGGAGCAGGAACACGGGGATCGACCGCTTGAGCGCACCGTAGACGAGACCACCAATCAGCGATCCGAGCCCCCAGATCGCCAGGACCGGGCCGATCAGGGAGATCTTGTCGAACTCGCGCAATGCCGCGACGATCGCGATGTCGGAGCCTGACAGGACAATCGTGGTGGCGGCCGCTGCTCCGCACATGGCCAGGAACGGCGGACGGAACCATGCACTCCGTGGCAGCTTGGCTGCGATGTAACCGTCCCTGCCCTCGTCCTCGGCGTTGGCCGGCCGAAGGACCGGGTTGGCCAGCCAGAGGCCGAAGCCCGCCACGACTCCTAGCATCTCGATGGTGAACAGGACCCAGGCGGTCGGCCAGATCGTGGCCGCCCAGACGCCGACGACCGGGCCGATCATGAAGGACAGCTCAACGGCCACCGAGTCAAGCGACAGTGCGGTCCGCCGATCGCGGTCGGGGACGGCGGTGATGACCGCCTGCCGGATGATCGAGAAGGTCGGCACGACGAACAAGCCGGCGAGCGCCGCGAGCACGAGCAACAGCAGATAGTCCACGAACGGTGCGATCGACCAGCAGACCGCCATCACGACCAACGAGGGCAGGACCACGCGACGCAGTCCCTTGGTGTCCAGCAACCTGCCTCGCCAAGGGCCGCTCACCGCAATAGACAGTGTCGCTGCGGCGGTGACGAGTCCTGCTGCGCCGTAGCTTCGGCCGAGGCTCTGGACTACGTGAATGGTGAGGATGACGCCGCCGGCGAAGATCGGGATGCGAACCAGGATGCCCAGAACCAGCGCCTGCCGCATGGCGGGGACGGAGAGCACACGGCGGTACGGATCGAGCGGCATGCCCCTGAGATTGCCACAGACTGCGGACTGTCACCGACGGGGCTTGATGTCCGACGGTGCGTTCCGCCCACGACCTACCCGCGCCAGCCGACGGCTTCGGTCAGGCGGCGCACTCGTCCGCGACACCATGCAGGTCAGACCGTAGCTCAGCCGACATGGAAACCAGAGTCACGCCTGTCGGATCGTGAACGCGAGGCCGTCGATGCGCGCCCGCGACTCGCCGTCCGTGGCGATCTGCTCGCCGACACGAGTCGCGAGAGCCCGGACCTGCACTGAGTCGAGCCCAGGACGCAGGCGCAGCACGACGCGGAGGATGCCGGCCCCCGCAGGGTCACTCTCGCCGAAACATTCGATCACGTCTGTCTCATCGGCGGTTGCGCGCGAAAGCGCTTGTGCTACAAAGGGATCAGTGTGAGCCGGGAGCCATTCACGCTGCTGTGCCAGGGCCCACACCATGCTGGGTCGCAAAACGAGCTCGTGCCCCGACCCCAGATCGAGCAGCATGACATCGCAACGCTCGGACACCGCCGCCTGGGCAGCCCGCGAGCTCGTCACCGGTGAGGGACGAGCCGAGGGGTTCCATGCCGAGAGCGTGGCAAGGCTGCTGAAAACGGGGAGGGCACGTTGTCCGTCCGGCGAGATGAGGGTGACCGCGGCCATGTCGGTGGACTTCTCAGCCATCGGCCCGCCCGAGTCGTCAGTTCCGGAAGCCGCAGCGACGATGGGGATGAGCAGCCGTGCCTTTGCCACGGCATGCATCAAGGCCGTCTCATCCTGCGGATCGTCAAGCGCCGCAACCAGATCGACATCTGCTTCGCCCACGTCGCCACCGAACCCGGCACCGGTCAGCCGGCGACCGGACCAGGGCACCCCGCCGGAGTCGGTGGTGGGTGCATCAAGATCGGCATCCTCGCCCGGTTTCGGCGCGCCGGTCACGAGACCAGGTCACCGTGGTCATCGAGCCCACGGTGGTGAAAGGGCTTGGCTGACCCGACCCGTGCTTCGACCTCGACCTCGACAAGCATCTCGTCGTCGATCAGGCCGGCCACCAGGATCATGGTCGCCGCGGGCCGCACGTCGGAGAACCGTTCACCATGCACTCGTCCCACTGCGTCGATGTTGACCCGGTTGACCACGTAGATGCGCGTTCGAATGACGTCGCCAAGGCTGCCACCGAGGGCCTCGACGGCCTCGATCGCATTGTCGAGGGCAACGGACATCTGCGCGCCCGCATCGCCGCTGTGCTGGACCACACCGTCCACGACCGCCGTGCACCCTGCGACGACGATGCGGTCACCGGTCCGGATCGCACGGGAGTACCCGAACGTGTCCTCCCATGGACCGCCGCTGGTGTAGAACCTGCGGAGCGGTGAGCTGCCGGTCATGGCCGTCCCGCCACGTCGAGAGCCTGCGGCAGCGTGAACGCATGCCGGTAGAGCGCAGAGCCGACGATCGCCCCCTCGACCCCCAGCGCGACCAGTCCACGGATCGCCTCGAGATCGGCGAGCGTGGACACACCTCCGGACGCAACAACCGGACGGTCGGTGCGCTCGCACACCTGCTGCAGCAGCTCAAGATTGGGGCCCTTGAGCATGCCGTCCTTGTTGACGTCCGTCACGACGTAGCGTGCGCAACCCTCGACGTCGAGACGGTCGAGGGTCTCCCAGAGGTCGCCACCCTCCTGGGTCCAACCGCGCGCCGCGAGCTTGGTCCCGCGCACGTCCAGACCGACTGCGATGCGATCGCCGTACTGCGTGATCGCACGGGCCGTCCACTCAGGGTCCTCGAGTGCGGCAGTGCCGAGGTTGACCCGGCGGCAGCCGGTCGACAGCGCGGCCTCCAGACTCTCGGCATCACGGATTCCGCCGGACATCTCGACCGCGATGTCGAGGCGTCCGACGATGCTGGCGAGAAGCTCACGGTTCGAGCCGCGGCCGAAGGCAGCGTCCAGGTCGACCAGGTGTATCCACTCGGCCCCCTGGTCCTGCCAGGCCTTGGCTGCGCTCCACGGGTCGCCGAACTGCCCGCCGGTGCCGGCGACGCCCTGGACGAGCTGGACTGCCTGCCCGCCGGCAACATCGACGGCCGGCAGGAGCTCAAGGCGGGGAGGTGAGGTCACGAGAGTGGGATTCCTTTGCGGTTGCAGGTCATCTGGCTACTGGCCATCTATGTGTAGGTGTTTCAGAGGGTCGACAGCCAGTTCTCGAGGAGCTGGGCCCCTGCGTCCCCGGACTTCTCGGGGTGGAACTGGGTTGCCACCAGCGGCCCATTCTCGACGGCTGCAACAAACGGTGACCCGTGCTCGGCCCAGGTCACCTTGGGGGTCACCACGGCCATACTGCCCTCCGGCTCGAGCGTCCAGCTAACTGCGGCATAGGAGTGCACGAAATAGAAGCGCTCATCCTCGACCCCCGCCAGAAGCCGGGAACCTTCTGCGGCCTTCACGGTGGACCATCCCATGTGCGGCACCACGGGGGCCGACAGTCGCTCGACGACCCCTGGCCACTCCCCCAGACCCGGCTCATGACCACCGACGTTGGGCTCGACCGATCCGTCGAAAAGCACCTGCATGCCCACGCAGACCCCCATCACGGGTCGGCCGCCTGCCAACCGGACATCGATCAGGCGAGGGCCGTCCACGGCCCGCAGCCCGCGCATACAGGCGTGGAAGTTGCCGACGCCGGGAACGAAGAGACCGTCGGCGGACAGCACAGCGCGATGGTCGGCGCTCAGCTCAACGCTGGCACCCACACGCTCCAGCATGCGGACCGCCGAGCGGACGTTGCCGCTGCCGTAGTCCAGGACGACCACACGAACAGCCATCTAGTCCTGCTCCTGCTCGGCGCGATGCAGGGCATCCTCGCTGACAACGCGCTCGAACCTGGCGACCTGTTCGACGTCCGGCTCGACGAGCATCGAGCCCTGAGCTGTGGCCGAGTCCTGCCCTCCGTCGAGCAGATCGGAACCCGGCAGCGACAGCAGCGACATGAGGTCGCGGAGGACGCTGTCGGCATCACCGCCCATCTCAACAAGGACGTCCCTGACATCCCGGCGAACCCGCCCATCCCGGATGCCGGCCGCGGCCAGCAGGTCAGCCGGCCGCCCAGGATTGAGGTGCCACGGACGTGTCACGCCCTGCCCCGGTGACCAGACGAACCACCGCGGTATGGCACGCCACCCAGTGGGATGGACAGTGACCACGGCGTTGCCGTCCACCGCGAAAAGGCCTATGGCGGAACGCAGTCGAGATGCGACATAGCGCCCTGCGAGCGTCTTGACCGTGTCGTCATACGGCGGCATCGCCAGTGACGGTCCGGCGGGAAGAACGGCAGTCCAGCCTTCGAGCGGCACGACGTGCACGGGCGCGAGACCACGCCGGGCCCAGGCCGCGACAGCGTCCGGTCGGCCTCGCAGGAGGAGCATCCCCCGCCCATGGCGGGCGGAGTGCCACGGCACTGTCACGAGACTAGAGACTGCCCTTCGCACTCGGGATGCCCTTGACCCGCGGGTCCAGGGCGACGGCGGCACGCAGCGCTCGCGCGACGGCCTTGAACTGTGCCTCGACCACGTGGTGCGGATCGCGACCCGAAAGGACGCGGACATGCAGCGCGATTCCCGCGTGCTGGGCGAAGCTCTCGAGCACGTGGCGAGTCAGCGACCCCACGTAGCTGCCGCCGATCAGCACGTAGGCCTGGCCTTCAGGCTCACCCTGGTGAACGAAGTACGGACGTCCGGCGATGTCGACCACCGCATGCACGAGAGCCTCGTCCAGGGGGACGGTCGCATCGCCGAAACGCGAGATGCCGCGCTTGTCGCCGACCGCCTCGCGAAAGGCATCGCCCAGAACGATGGCGACATCCTCCACCGTGTGGTGGGCGTCGACATCGACGTCGCCGGTGGCCTGAATACGCAGGTCGAACAGCGAGTGCTTGGCAAAGCTGGCGAGCATGTGGTCATAGAAGCGGACGCCGGTGCTGATCTCAGAGTCGCCCGCGCCGTCGAGGTTGAGCTCGAGCTCGACGGTGCTCTCTTGGGTCGACCGCCGGATATGAGCTCGGCGAGGCGCATCGGGAGATGTTTCAGGGTGCGAGATCTCGCGCTGGTTCTGCTCGGTGGCCTGCTCGGTCATCAGGTCTGCTCCTGCCGGTGGGTCGGGGTGAGGCGACGCATCGCCCCGAGGAATGCCTCAGTCTCCTGCGGCGTACCTGCTGTCACACGAAGATAGTGGGAAAGCCCGACGTCACGGATCAGGATGCCCTCATCCAGCAGCGCCTTCCACGTGGCCTGCTCGTCGGCAAGCCCACCGAAGAGCACGAAGTTGGCGTCGCTCGGCACCGGCTGCAGGCCCATCTCGGCGAGGCCGGCGACGATGCGGTCGCGTTGGGTCTTCAGGAGCTCCACCGTGGCCAGAAGGCCGTCCGCATGCTCCAGCGCGGCACAGGCAACGGCCTGCGTCGTGGTCGAGAGGTGGTAGGGCAGGCGGACCACTCTCAGCGCGTCGGTGAGCTCGCGAGCCGCTGCGAGGTAGCCCAGACGCCCCCCGGCCAGGGCAAACGCCTTGCTCATGGTGCGCGTGACCACGAGACGGTCTCGGCCTTCGAGCAGGGTCAGCGCGCTGGGCGTGCCGGCCCGGGCGAACTCGGC
>JBDTMW010000145.1:0-6260 GCA_039934065.1 Actinomycetota bacterium
TGTCCTCGGTCAGCAGGTTCACGATCAGTGCCGAGCGCGCGACGTCCGAGACCCCGGAGTCCTGCTCGGCCCACGCGTCGCCGTCCATCAGCCCGTCGAAGTTGCGGCCCTCGCTCCACGGAACGTACTCGTGGGGGAACCACTCCTTGGCGACCTTCTCGTGTCGGTTGAGCTCCCCGACCACGACCTGGTCCAGCTCGCGGAGCAGCTCGGTCTGGGTCAACGTGTTCACCACGGCGATACCTCCTTAGGGTGGGCTTACCTACGTTACCGTAACCTACGGCAACGTAAGTTGATCTGGCCAATCGGGTCGATCGCGCAGGAGGGTTTGTCAGCTCACGGAGCTGGCGGCACGAGGTACGTGACACGGGTGACCGGGCGGTGCCCCAGCCGGGTGCAGACGCCGGCCCCCTCGGGGGTCGCCAACGCAACGCAGGCACGTGCTCCACGTGCTGCCGCCGTCGCGTGCGCAGCCTGCAACAGGCGTCGGCCGACCCCGAGGCGTCTGGCCGAGCGCAGGACCCCGCCGTTGCAGACGACCGCCAGATCTTCTTCGATACCCACGCTCAGGCACCCGACCGGGTGATGATTGGCAAGGGCAACCAGATGGAGGAACTGGGGTGTGGCCACGAGGGCTTCGAGCAGGTCGGCGTACTGGTTCGGGATGCCCTGCACCTTGGTGAAGATGCTGGTCCACGCCCGGTATCCGGACTCTTCGGCGGCAGACCGGATCTCGATACCGGCCTGCTCAGGGGCCTCCGGCACGGCGCCGTGCAGGTCCAGCCACATCGCTCGCTCGCTCCCGGCCTCCGTCATTCCCCGGGCAGTCAGGCGGGGTATCAGCACATCGCCGCCCAGGTGGGACCAGACGCTGAACCGCCACGGCAGGTTGTAGGTCGACATCACGGTCAGGCAGTTGTCGAGCTCGAGTTCACTCGCGGGGCCGTGGAAGGCCCGGGCGTCGTAGCGGATCACCCCGTTGGCGAAGAGCAGCGGGGTCGCGCTCATGGTCCAGATGGCGTGGCCCGCCTCCTCGACCTCGCCGCCGGGCAGGAGACGCACCAGCCGCGCGCGCATGCTCGACAAGGCCTTGTCCACGCGTTCAGCCCGGGTTGCGACCCGGCTTGCCAGCTCGAGCACCCTTTCAGGCTACGACGATGCTCACACCCGGGCATCGTCAAAATGAACGGTCTTGTCGGGCCACAGATGGCCCGGAATGTCTAGGCATCGAGCCGGTTCGAGCGGCCGGGACTGGGCCGCGGCAGCGGGCGGCCCGCCCACGCCGATAAGGTCGCGCTCATGGCTCACTCATTCGACACCGGCACCGAGGCGGCGGGGCTCTGTGCCTTCGTCGATGCCTCTCCTTCTCCGTTCCACGCGTGCGCAGAGGCGGGGCGGCGGCTCGAGGCCGCGGGCTTCAGCCACCTCTCGGAGACCGAGGCGTTCCCTGTCGGGCCCGGCCGCTACTTCCTGATCCGTGGGGGGTCGCTCATCGCGTGGAGCACCGAGGCCGCTGGCGGTCCGGCCACCCCGTTCCGCGTCGTCGGGGCCCACACGGACAGTCCCAACCTGCGGATCAAGCCACAGCCCGACCTGAGCCGCGCGGGCTGGCAGCTGCTTGGCGTCGAGTTCTATGGCGGTCTGTTGTACAACTCGTGGCTTGATCGCGACCTTGGCCTGTCGGGTCGGGTGGCGGTCCGCGGCGGGGATGGCGTGGAGACCCGGCTGGTCGCCATCAACGACCCGGTACTGCGGGTGGCCCAGCTCGCGGTTCACCTGGACCGCGGTGCCAACGAGGGCCTCGTACTCAACCCCCAAGAGCACCTGACGCCCCTGTGGGGGGTCAGCACCGAGCCGGGGGACTTCCGCGGCTACCTCGGCGCGGCAGCCGGCGTCGAGGCTGCTGACGTCCTCTCGTGGGACGTGATGACCCACGACCTGCAGCCATCGCGTCGGATCGGCCGGGACCTCGACCTGATCGCCGCCCCGCGGCTGGACAACCTGGCGACGAGCTACGCAGGGGTGCAGGCGCTGGTCGACGTGGTGACCTCGCGGTCGGGGTCGCCGTCGAGCCCTTCCACGCCTGTCCTGGTCCTGTTCGACCACGAAGAGGCCGGCAGCCAGTCTGAACGCGGCGCCATGTCGACCCTGCTGCCCTCGGTGCTCGAGCGCGTCGTGATCTCGGCCGGGGGCGGTCGCGAGGACTACCACCGGGCCATCGCCGGGACCGTCATCGCATCCGGCGACATGGCCCACGCCACCCACCCGAACTACGCGGAGAAGCACGAGCCGCAGCACCGGATTGCGATCAACGGCGGCCCGGTGATCAAGACCAATGTCAAGCTCCGTTACGCGACCGACTCTGTTGGCGCGGCCGCGTTCATCCTGGCCTGCGACCAGGCGGGCGTCCCGGTGCAGAACTTCGTGTCCCGCAACGACCTGCCCTGCGGCTCGACCGTCGGCCCGATGACGGCGGCCCTGACCGGTGCCTCGACGGTCGACGTCGGCGCGCCGATGTTGTCGATGCACTCGGCCCGTGAGATGTGCGGCGCCAAGGACCCGGCGATGTATGCCGGTGCGCTCGCCGCCTTCCTGGCCCCGCAAACCTGACGGCGGCTCTGGCCGGCGCTCAATGACGACTTAGCCGCCTCGGTTCAGGATGTGTGAAATTGACTCTTGCTGAATGTGGCGTCGCACGCTACCTTGCGAAGCATGGAAGTCGTCCGGCGGGAATCTGAGTCCGGTCCACCACGTCGTTGCTACTCCCTCACCGACAATGGCCGCTCAGCCCTGTCGACCTTCACGTCCGACTCGCGCAGGTTCCGTGACGCCGGCGACTCGCTGCCACCCCAGGAGAGCCCATGACCGCCCCGCCCATCGAACAGCTCGTGGTGGACTATCTCGCGCGACTCGAACGGGCGGCCAGCACGTTGCCCCCCGGCGAACGTGCCGATCTGATCGAGGGGATTCGCGAGCACATCGACACGGCCAGGGTGGCGGGAGGGGTTTCTGACCAGGCAGGCATGCGCACCCTGCTGGACCGCCTCGGCGAGCCGGAGGCGATCGTCGCGTCGGCGCAGGACGATGCTGGCCCAAGACCCGACCGGCAACCGGGCGTTCTCATCGGAAGCCCGACGGGGCCGACCTCGCCCTGGGGAGGACTGGAGATCGCCACCGTCATCCTCCTGGGCGTCGGAGCATTCGTCATTCCGTTCATCGGCCCCCTCGTCGGGCTGATCCTGCTCTGGTCTTCTGCTCGATGGACTCGCGGGCAGAAATGGATCGGCACCTCGATCGCCGTGCTGCCTGCACTGCTTGCCGTTCTGTCTCTGCTCCTGCTGAGAGGTGCTTTCTGATGGCTGTAAGCGGACTGTTCTTGCTGCTGCTGGCGGCCGGCGGCCTCGGCCCTGTGCTGGCGGCGGCATACCTCGCTGTGGTGCTGCGAAAGCGCTGAAGAGGCGGGGATCCTTCCTCGGGCGCCGTTCTGTCGAGAGCGAACGATCGGCGTCTGCTCCTCGATCTGGCGTGGACCTGCAGAGAGTCGTCCTGCATTGCGCTTCAGCGCGCGTATGACGTGGGGTACATGACGGGTCATCCATACCCTTGGGGGTCTAATCTTCGAGCACCCGTCCGCATCACCGCTCCGGAGGTCCTGCTGTGCCCAAGCTCGTGTACGACTTCGCCGAAGGCCACAAGGATCTCAAGGACCTGCTGGGGGGCAAGGGCGCGAACCTCGCGGAGATGACCCGGATGGGGCTTCCGGTCCCTCCCGGGTTCATCATCACGACCGAGGCGTGCAAGGCCTACCTCGCCAACGGCACCCAGCCGGCCGAGATGGAGGCCGAGGTCAGCGAGCACCTTGACGCGCTCGAGAAGGCCATGGGCAAGACGCTCGGACACGCCGACGACCCTCTGCTGGTGTCGGTGC
This sequence comes from Actinomycetota bacterium, assembly GCA_039934065.1. GTDB lineage: Bacteria > Actinomycetota > Actinomycetes > Actinomycetales > Dermatophilaceae > UBA4719. The sequence goes on from JBDTMW010000145.1 coordinate 3,929, forward strand.
GCTCAGGTGCGAAGTTCTCGATGCCCGGCATGATGGACACCGTCCTGAACATCGGGCTCAACGACGAGTCAGTCGTGGGGCTGGCCAAGCAGGCGGACAACCCGCGGTTCGCGTTCGACTCCTACCGCCGGTTGATCCAGATGTTCGGCAAGACCGTTCTCGGTATCGAGGGTGAGCTGTTCGAGGGCGCGCTCGAACGTCTTAAGGACACCAAGGGAGCCTCGGCGACTGACCTCGATCTCGACGCCACTGATCTTCAGGCTCTGATTGAGACCTACAAGGTGATCGTGCGTGAACACACCGGCAGGGAGTTCCCGCAGCAGCCGCGCGAACAGATGGACCTCGCGGTCCGTGCCGTCTTCGACTCGTGGAACGCCGACCGCGCAGTTCTCTATCGCCGTCAGGAACGCATCGCCTCCGACCTCGGGACCGCGGTCAACATCTGCTCCATGGTGTTCGGCAACGTGTCCTCCGACTCGGGCACCGGCGTGGCGTTCACCCGCGACCCGGCGTCCGGCGCCAAAGGCGTGTACGGCGACTATCTGCAGAACGCCCAGGGCGAGGATGTGGTCGCGGGGATCCGCAACACGTTGTCCCTAGCCGACCTCGAGGACATTGACAAGAAGTCGTACGACGAGCTGATGGCGATCATGGGCCAGCTCGAGGAGCACTACCGCGATCTGTGCGACATCGAGTTCACGATCGAGCGCGGCAAGCTGTGGATGCTGCAGACCCGGGTCGGCAAGCGGACCGCAGGGGCTGCCTTCCGCATTGCGACCCAGCTCATCGACGAGGGCCTGATCGACGAGTCCGAGGCGCTGCAGCGCGTGACCGGCGCCCAGCTGGCCCAGCTGATGTTCCCCGCCTTCGAGGAGAACGCGACCCGCGAACGCCTGGCCAAGGGCATGAACGCCTCGCCCGGCGCGGCCGTCGGCAAGGTTGTCTTCGACTCCTACACGGCGGTGAAATGGTCGCGTTCGGGCGAGCAGGTCATCCTGGTCCGGCGCGAGACCAACCCCGACGACCTCAACGGCATGATCGCCGCCGAAGGCATCCTGACCAGCCGCGGCGGCAAGACCTCGCACGCCGCTGTCGTGGCCAGGGGCATGGGCAAGACCTGTGTCTGCGGCGCCGAGGAGCTGACCGTCGACACCAAGACCCGGCAGTTCTCGACGAAGGACGGACGGGTCTTCGAAGAGGGCACGCTGATCTCGATCGACGGTACGTCCGGCGAGGTGTTCCTCGGCGAGGTGCCGGTCGTCTCGTCTCCGGTGGTCCGTTACTTCGAAGGCCAGGTCGACCCCGACTCGGCCGACGCCGACGAGCTCGTCAAGGCTGTGCACCGGATCATGCGCATTGCCGACGGCTGCCGCCGGATGGCCGTCCGCGCCAACGCTGACACCCCCGAGGACGCGGCCCGGGCCCGTCGCTTCGGTGCCCAGGGAATCGGCCTGTGCCGGACCGAGCACATGTTCCTTGGTGACCGGCGCCCGATGGTCGAGGCGCTGATCCTGGCCGATACGGACGAGGAACGCGAGCGGGTCCTGGCCGAGCTGCTGCCGCTCCAGCGTGACGACTTCGCCGGCATCTTCGAGGCCATGGACGGCCTGCCGGTGACCATTCGCCTGCTCGACCCGCCGTTGCACGAGTTCCTGCCGGACATCACCGAGCTGTCGGTCCGGGTGGCCGTGGCCGAGGCCCGCGGCGAGGCAGGAGAGGGTGACCTCCGGCTGCTCCAGGCGGTGCACAAGCTTCATGAGCAGAACCCCATGCTCGGGCTTCGCGGGGTGCGCCTCGGCCTGGTGATACCGGGGCTGTTCGCCATGCAGGCGCAGGCGGTCCTCGAAGCGGCCGCGTTGCGAGTCAAGGCCGGCGGGGTTCCCTTGGCCGAGATCATGGTGCCGCTGGTCGGCGCCGTCCAGGAGCTCGAGAGCATCGCTGAGGAGATCGGCGCCGTGGCTCACGAGGTCCGTACCGCCTCCGGAGTGCACCTGGACCACATGGTGGGGACCATGATCGAGCTCCCGCGCGCTGCCCTGACCGCCGGTTCGATCGCTGGTGCGGCCCAGTTCTTCTCCTTCGGGACCAACGACCTGACCCAGATGACATGGGGTTTCTCTCGAGACGATGTCGAGGCGGCCTTCTTCCCGCACTACCTCGAGAAGGGCATCTTCGGCGTCTCACCGTTCGAGTCCATCGACGTCGAAGGAGTCGGGCGGCTGGTGAAGATCGCCGTCGAAGAAGGCCGCAAGGCCCGGCCCGGGCTCAAGGTCGGCGTCTGTGGCGAGCATGGTGGCGACCCCGACTCCGTGCACTTCTTCCACGACGTGGG
>JBDTMW010000146.1:0-6212 GCA_039934065.1 Actinomycetota bacterium
TGCTACGACCAACGACACCAGCACGTCGGTGGGCACCGCGGCGATCAACCGTTTTCTGCGCTCGGTCAGCTATCAGGGTGCGCCGCAGGAACTACTACCGCAGCCGTTGCGCGATGACAACCCGTGGCAGGTCCCCCAGCGCCGCAGTACTTCAGGTCAGTCCCGACACTGGGGATCGCAGGCCGCCACACACGGGGCCCACTGACCCGACCCGCGAGTGACGGGGTGCAGGTACTTCAATCCTGGTTGCCGAAGGTCAGCGGGCGCGGAACACCTCGGCGGCAATGACAAGGTCTTCCCACGACATGCCGGAGCTCTTGAAGACACGCGGCCTCCCGAGGTCGACCGGCGTGGCCTTGATGATGATGTCCCGCATCGGGACCAGAGATGCGGGGTGGATCACCCCTTCGCCGAGGGGGATGAGGAGGTCTCCGGCCTCACGGAGGGCGACGGCAGTGTCCTCCACGACGATTTGCGCTCGCACCATCAACGCGGAATCAACCTCTCGCGCGTCAGCCTCATGTGATCCCACGGCCACAGTGAAGGAGTCATCCGGTACCAGGCTCCCGTCGAACAACGGGGTCCGGGCGGTCGTGGCGCAGACGATCAGCTGTGCGTCGCGCACATCATCGGCATGGCCGACCCGCGCGTTCAGCCCTCTGGCCGTCACCCGGGAGGCGAGTGAGGCGGCGCGGCCCTGGTCCCTTGCGACGATTGTGACCCGGCCGACCGCCCGGATGGCCCGCATCGCCTCGATGTGCCCCCACGCCTGCGGCCCGGACCCAAACACCACAAGATGATCGACGTGGGAGGGGGCGAGATAGTCCGCGACGGCGGCGGAGATCGCGGGGGTGCGTAGCGTCGTGAGCGCGGTGCCGTCGATAAGCGCGATCGGGCTGAGCGTGGCGGCATCCATCAGAAGGTAGACACCCTGGATCCTCTCCTTGCCCAGAGCTGGGTTTCCCGGCGTCACCGTCGCGATCTTGATCCCGACGAACTCAGGCGACTGGGTTGGCATGAGCAGCAGTTGCCCGTTTGCCACGTCCAGGATGCTGCGGCTGAAGTCCTGTGCCGGGTCAAGTCCAGCTGTCAGATCGCGCTGCACCGCGCGAACGGCCACACCAAAACTGACGCGAGCGAAGACCTCGTCGGCCGATATCCATGGCGGCGCGGCATCAGTCATTGCAGCAGGAAGCCGGTCTCGAGCGGGTCGCCCGATTCGAGTCCGAAGGTGTGTTCTCCGGTCTTGTAGGCCATTCCTTCCACCTCCGGGATGATCGCGCGTCGCAACTCATGCCCTGGGGACGGGCGTGCTCGCCCGATGAACCGTGTCCCGATGATCGAGTCGTGGGTCAGCACCTGGTTGGGGCCGAGTCGGCCAGAGTCGGCGAGCAAGGCCAGCCGCGCAGCGGTGCCCGATCCGCATGGTGAGCGGTCGACCCGCCCGTCAGCGAACACAGTGACGTTTCGCTGGTGGGGTCCGTGCTCGGTATCGCCGAGATCGTCGAAGATGATGGTGCCGTAGACACCACTTAGCCGTTCGTCATCCGCATGACGCGCCAGCTCGCTGTCATTCAGCGCCCACTTGATCTCCCTTCCGATCGCTGTCAGTTGTGCCGAGTGTTCCGGTGTCACGGCTAGACCGAGCTGGCCAGCTTCGACGCAGGCGTACAGGGCCCCGCCAAAGGCAAGGTCGACGAAGACTCGGCCGACTGACGTTTCCACGCCGACGGAGCGGGCGACCGGATATGAGGGGACATTCTCGAAGACCACACCGGTCACCGTGCCTGCCTCCTGCCTGACATGGGCGACGACTCGCCCTGAGGGAACGTCAATGGTGACCGGGGTGACCCCATTCGGCGTCGCGTCAACTCGACCGGTCTGGACCGCCCAGACGCCCAGTGCGATGGTGCCGTGGCCGCAGGCGGTGGAGTACCCGTCGTTATGCCAGAACAGGGCGCCAAAGTCCGCGTTGTCGTCATCGGGCGGGAGAATGAAGCATCCGTACATGTCGGCATGTCCGCGTGGCTCCCGGCAGAGAAGTGTTCGGTACGCGTCGATCTCTGGAGACTCCTGCGCCCGGATGCGTCGCTCGGCGACCGTTCCACCGTCGATTCGGGGGCCGCCGTCCACCACGATCCGAAACGGTTCGCCGGCCGTGTGGTAGTCGATGGTGCGAACCGGGCTCGTAATATGGCACATACCATGATACTAGGGCCGTATCCCCGAGAAACGGTCCCGAAACCGTTGACACAGGTATGTGTAATGTGTCATGTTGCACAGCATTCGAGTCGAAGCGATCTGCTGATCGTGGTGCGCGAACCACCTGATCGTCACCATCAAGAACCACCTGATTGTCACCATCAAGGAGAGACAGATCATGAACTTTGCCAAGCGGAACACGATGCTGCTGGGTATCGCCTCGGCAGTGGCCCTTGCAACCTCAGCGTGCGGCGGCGGGTTGATCGGCGGTGGGAGCAGCGGGACTGCATCCGATTCCGGCCCCGTCAAGGTCGGCATGGTTGTGCCAATCTCAGGCAGCAGCGCCCCCACCGGCGCGTACATGAAGAACGGCGCCCAGCTTGCCGTCGATGAGATCAACAAGGCGGGCGGCGTCCTGAAGGGACGCAAACTTGAGCTCATGGTGGAGGACGAAGCCTGCGACGCACAGCAGGCGGTCGCGAGCGCCAACAAGGTCGTCTCGGCGGGCGTCGTCGTTTCGGTGGGCGGCTACTGCTCGGGTGCCACGCTGCCGACGCTGCCGATCTTCGAGAAGGCGAATGTGCCGATGATCATCCCCGCGGCGAACTCCCAGGATCTGGTCAAGCAGGGACTCAAGAACGTCTTCCTGATCAACGGCACCGGCAAGCAGCAGTCGACGAAGGCGCTCGAATTCATGAAGAAGTCGAGCTTTGCCACGGTTGCTCTGGTCGATGACAACACGAGCTACTCGAAGGACATCACCACCGAAACGCAGTCCCAGATCGAGAAGGATGGCGCGGTCAAGGTTGTCCTGAAGACCTCGGTGACCGCGGGTGAGAGTGACTATTCGGCGGTGGTCCGGGCCATCATGGACAAGAACCCCGCCTTGGTGTACTGGACCGGGTACTACCAGGAGGGTGGTTTGATCATCAACCAGCTGAAGAAGGCTGGTTTCACTGGGAAGGTCATGGTCGCCGACGGCAGTGTCGATCCTTCGCTGCCAAAGATCGCCGGCACAGGTGCCGACGGCGTGTTCGCGACGATGACGCAGACGCCCGACACCCTGAAAGGCGCGGAGAAGTGGATCAGCGACTACAAGGCGAAGTTCAACGCTGACCCCGGCCCGTACTCGACGCAGTCCTACGACGCGGTCCGTCTCGCGGCCAAGGCAATCGACGACGCTGGCAGCACCAAGGGCGACGACATCATCAAGGCGCTGGAGGGCATCGACGGTTTCGCAATGTTCTCAGGCCCGCTGAAGTTCACCCCTGAGCACACCCTGTCCAGCGGTGGTTTCGTCATCCTTGTTATCAAGGACGGCAAGTTCATTCTCGACCCAACCACGTCCTGACCCATGGTGACGGATGCTGCAGGGGGTTTCCTGCGGCATCCGTTGCTATTGCTGAACGAAGCAGGTTTCCATGACTCAGCTTATCTGGGACGGTCTGTTCGTCGGTTCGTTCTATGCCCTGATCGCGCTTGGTTACAGCATGGTCTACGGCATCATCAAGCTCTTGAACTTCGCCCACGGCGACATCTATATGCTCGGTGCCTTTGTCGGCTTCGCTCTGTTGACCTCGATGGGAGGAATCCCGGCTTCGCTCTCGCTCGGCGCGCTGCTGGTCGTGCTGCTGGCGAGCATGCTGCTCACCGGCACCGTCGGCGTCATCATTGAACGCCTCGCCTACCGACCGTTGCGCGGCTCACCTCGACTGGCAGTGCTAATTACGGCAGTCGGCGTCTCCTTCTCGCTCGAGTACGGCGTCAGCGCCATTGCCGGCCCGAACCCGCGCGCGTTCCCGGTTCGTTTGGAAGGCGGCGTGTTCGATGTGCTCGGGGCACGAGTATCGCTGCCGCAGATCATCCTCATGCTGATCGCTGCCGGGCTCATGTTCGCGTTGAACACCTACATTCAAAAGACCTCCACGGGGCGCGCGATGCGGTCGATCGCCCTGGACTCGACCGCCTCCCTGCTGATGGGTATCAACGTCAACGCGGTGATCACCAGGACCTTCTTCATCGGCTCGGCGCTCGCCGGCGCCGCAGGCGTGATGGCGGGTGCTTACTACGGCAAGATCGACTTCCTGATGGGATTCATCATCGGTTTGAAGGCGTTCACCGCTGCCGTGATCGGTGGCATCGGCAATATCAAAGGCGCGATGCTGGGTGGCCTCGTGCTGGGGTTTGTCGAGGCGTTCGGCGCCGAGTGGTTCGGTGGACAGTGGCGCGACGTCTTCGCCTTCGCCGTGCTGATTCTTTTCCTCACCTTGCGGCCGACCGGCATCCTCGGCGAGCGGGTAACGGAGCGCATGTAGCATGAGCGAAAACGTCGATATCACCCTGGCGCCGCGCAGGATCGGTCCGCCCAGGTCACGACTCTCGCGTCTTTTTGAGAGCAGGTTGCTCGGCTGGTTCGCCCTCGCTGGCGCACTGCTTGCCCCGTTCGTCACCGCTACGCCGTATGCCCTCAACGTGATGACAACGGCGGCGATCTTCGTGTTACTCGCGTCCGGGCTGAATATCGTGGTGGGTTACTGCGGCCTGCTCGACCTCGGGTATATCGCGTTCATGGCGGTCGGTGCCTACACCGCAGGAATTATCTCCAAGAGCTTCGACCTGCCGCTGATCTTCACGATTCCCGCGGTGCTGGTGATGACCGTCCTGGCTGGGCTGATCATCGGTGCTCCGACCCTGCGGCTGCGCAGTGACTATCTGGCAATCGTGACGCTGGGTTTCGGTGAGATCACCCGCATAACGGCCAACAACCTGTCGATTACCGGTGGTCCCTCAGGCATCTTTGGTATCCCCGGGTTGCTGATGATCGGCGACTTCGACCTGCGAGAGCCCGCAGTGCTCTACTACGTCACCGTGCTTGTGGTTGCTGCGTTCGTGCTTGCCTCGGCACGCCTGGGGAAGTCTCGGCTCGGCCGGGCCTGGCGCTTCGTGCGCGAGGACGAGGACGCCGCCGAAGCCATGGGCATCCACACCTACAAGGTGAAACTTCTCGCCTACATTTTCGGCGCCATTTGGGGAGGGTTCGGCGGGGTGCTGTTTGCCGCCCACCTGTCCGCCGTCTCGCCGCAGAGCTTCATCTTCCTGCAGTCGGCCTTGGTGCTGATGGCAGTGGTGCTCGGCGGGATGGGCAACATTCGCGGCGTGGTGATCGGTGCCCTCGTCATCAGCCTTCTGCCTGAGCTCCTGCGGGAGTTTGCCTCACACCGTTACCTCGCCTTTGGGTTGCTGCTCGTCATAGTCATGGTGTTCCGCCCGCAGGGCTTCTGGCCGGCCCGCGGGTACGAACCGGAGCATGCCGCCAGCGACACCCCTGAAGCATCGCTCGAGAAGGGGAAGAGTCGATGACAGCGATATTGGAGGTCAAGGACCTCCAGATCGCTTTCGGCGGCGTGGCTGCGGTTGACGGGTTGAGCTTTTCCGCCCACCAGCGGGAAATCATCGCGGTGATCGGCCCGAACGGCGCGGGCAAGACGTCGGCGTTCAACTGCATCACCGGCTTCTACAAGCCGACTGCTGGCTCCGTGCTGTTGAACGGGCTCGACACCACCGGTAAACGGCCGGCGGACATTGCCGCAGCCGGGGTGTCGCGCACGTTCCAGAACTTGAGGCTGTTCCCCGACCTGACCGTGCTGGACAATGTGCGCGCTGGTATGCATTTGTATGGTGGGCAGAACTGGGCGGACGCGATCTTCCACACTCCCCGTTTCAAGCGCAGCGAAGCGTTGTACACCGAGGAGGCGCACCACTGGCTCGACTTCGTCGGCTTCGAAGGCCCTCGCGGAGTCCCGGTTCGGAACCTGTCATACGGGCAGCAGAAGCGGGTCGAGATAGCCAGGGCGCTCGCGCGCAAGGCGGAGCTGCTGCTCCTGGATGAGCCAGCGGCCGGGCTCAACTACTCGGAGAAACAGCAGCTGCTCGTGCTGTGTCAACGCATCCGCGACCTGGGGACCGCGATCGTGCTGATCGAGCACGACATGGGCCTTGTGATGGAGCTG
>JBDTMW010000147.1:0-6174 GCA_039934065.1 Actinomycetota bacterium
TCCCCTATCTCAACGACGCGGTCAAGATGCTTGAGGCGCACTACGCCAGCGCCGATGACATCGACACCGCCATGAAGACCGGCTGCGCGTATCCGATGGGACCGTTCGAGCTTCTCGACGCGGTGGGGCTGGACGTCTCCCTCGCGATCCAGCGCGAGCTCTACCTGGAGTTCCGCGAGCGCGGGTTCAGCCCGGCCCCCCTGCTCGAGCAGCTCGTCACCGCCCGCTACCTCGGTCGCAAGGTGGGACGAGGCTTCCGCACCTACGCCTGACCTTCACCTGGGCTCGTTGGTCAGTACGCTGGGGCGATGCCCCGACCACACCGCCGACGTCCTGAGGGCACCAGGCTCGATCTGGACCGCGCCATCGGGGGGACACCGCGCCGGGAGTCCCATGGCGACGGTGAGTGGTTCGTCCGGCGGGTCAGCGGCGCGGGCTCAGCCAAGTCCTTCCGGTGTCCCGGGTGTCAGCAAGAGGTGGCACCCGGCATACCGCATGTCGTTGCCTGGCCTGCCGATGGCATGGGCGGCCTCGACGACCGCCGGCACTGGCACACCCCCTGCTGGACCGCTCGCGGCCGGCGCACACCCCGAGGATCCTTTCGATGACGTGCAAGATGATGTGCAAGACGATGATGGGTTTGCGATGAATGCTGTTGATGGGCAAAAGATCCGGGCTAACACGGTCCTGCCGGCACGCCGTCGTGACATCGAGCTGCACACCGCTGACGGTCTGTGTCTGGTGGGGGAGCTGGCTCTACCCCTGGAGCGGGACCCGGTCGCCACACTGGTGACCCTGCACCCGTTGCCCACCCACGGCGGCTTCATGGACAGCCACGTGTTCAAGAAAGCCTCCTACCGCCTGCCCGCGCTGGCAGACATCGCGGTCCTGCGCTTCAACACCCGGGGCACGACCTCGCCCCGTGGCACGTCCGAGGGCACCTTCCACGAGGCCCGCGACGAACGCTTCGACGTCGCCGCAGCCATCGAGTTCGCCCAGGTCGCCCAGGACCCGGCGCTGGTGAACCGCTGGCTGCTCGGATGGTCCTTCGGCACCGACCTTGCCCTGATGTACGGCAACGACCCCGCCGTCGAAGGGGCCATCCTGCTCAGCCCGCCGCTGAAGTTCACCGGACCGGAGCACCTGCAGGGTTGGGCCCGCTCGGGCAAGCCGCTGGTCGCCCTCGTGCCGGAGCTCGACGACTACCTGAGACCCGAAGAGGCCGTGCAGCGGTTCAGCGCCATCCCCCAGACAAGGGTGGTGGGCGTCGAGGGTGCCAAGCACCTGTGGGTGGGGGAGAACTTCGTGCGCCGGGCGCTCGATGAGATCGTGGCCACAGTGAGCCCGGGCGCCCCGCCCCTGCCGACCACCTGGGACGGTGAGGTCGTCGAGGGCTCGAGCTGAGAGCGGCCGCTAGGTCTGGCTCTGGCGCGGCAGCACGACCTCTTCATAGATCAGCAACAGGCCGGCGGCCACCGGAATTGCCAGGAGGGCTCCGAGCACACCGGCCAGCGTGGCCCCGATCAGGGCTGCGATCACGGTGATGGCGCCGGGCACCGAGATCGTGCGCTGCATGATCTTCGGGGCCACGACGTAGTTCTCCACCTGCTGGTAGACCACGTAGTAGACCAAGGCGATCGCCGCCTTCTGCGGTTCGTCGAACACCGCGACCAGACAGACCACGGCGGCCCCGAGGGATGCGCCGACCATGGGAATCAGACCCAGGACGCCGACGACGACGGACAGCACGGCGGCGTACTGGATGCCGAGGATCGTCATCATCACATAGCTGCAGATCGCGTTGATGGCTGCGACGGCCACCTGCCCGATGGCGTAGCTGCCGACGCGACGCATGATCTCCTCGGAGAGGACCATGATCCGTGGCCTGCGTGAGCTGGGCACGAGACCGTAGGCCGCGTCCTTGATCCTGGGCAGGGACGAGAGGAAGTAGAGCGTCAGCACCAGAACGGTCAGGATCGCGAAGAACCCCGCGGCCAGCGCCTTGCTCGCCCCGAGCACCCCGCCGAACACGCCACTGACGAAGTTGCTGTCGGTGACGAGCTTCTCGACCTCCGCCTGGAACCTGCCGAGCACGTGGTACTGGCTGTCCAGGTCATCGATGATCTGGTTGCTGAGCAGGTTGTCGAGATACGTCGGCGCCCGGTCGGCGAGCAGGCCACTCTGTTCGGCCACCGGCGGCACGACGACGAACCCGAGGGCGGTGAACACCGCGACGAGTCCGGCAAAGACGACGGCCACCGACAGGGGCCGGCGCATCCCACGCCGGCACAGGGTCTCGACCAGGGGGTTGAGGGTGAGGGTCAAGAAGAAGGCGACGATCAGCAAGGTCATGACCTGAGTGAGCTGGCCGAGAGCTCGGTAGAGGCCATAGGCGACGAAGACGCCCAGCGCCCCGATGAACCCGACATAGAAAGGCGAGGTCCGGTTGAGAGGACGTCCCGCCGTGCCGTAGTCGTGACGCCTGCTGGCTGCCGGCCCGGTGGTTCCGGGCGGCAGCGTGTCCGCCAGGAGGCCAGCCTGGGTCTGCCCGGGTTCCTCTTGGGGTTCGTCCCCGGGTGTCTCGTCGGTCTCGTCGTGGGGCGGCTCAGCAGGACGCCGGCCTGTCTGGCCTTCGTCGACTCGCCTGGCCGGCGAGTTGCTGGCGCGCAGGTTCTCGCGCTGCGACCGACGAAATTCGGACCATCGTCTCAACATCAGTAGTGACCTCCCAGCGCCGAGCCTAATATGACGGCCGGCCGCAGTGTCAGCCACGGCCGGTGTCGCGAGCCGCGTCCCTAGGTCAGGTCGGGAGCACGGCCAGCTCTCGGGGCCGCTGGTTGAGCCGCTCGCAGCCGGTTTCGGTGATGGCCACGATGTCTTCGATCCGTGCCCCGTGCCTGCCCGGAAGGTAGATGCCCGGCTCGATGGAGAACGCCATCCCGGGCTCGAGCACGGTGCTGTTGCCGGCCACGATGTAGGGCTCCTCGTGGGTCTCGAGCCCGATGCCGTGACCGGTTCGGTGAAGGAACGCCTCGCCGTAGCCAGCGGCCGCGATGATGTCTCGCGCCGCCGCGTCGACCGACTCTGCGCTGACCCCTGGCCGGGCGTGCTCACAGGCAGCCAGCTGTGCCCGCAGGAGCACGGCGAAGTAGTCGCTGACCTCGGCGGGCGGGGTGCCCAGACTGTAGGTCCGGGTCTCGTCCGAGCAGTAGCCGGCCTCGGTGGTGCCACCGATGTCGACCACCACGGTGTCGCCGGCCTCCAGAACCCGGTCGGAGACCTCCGCGTGCGGGCTCGCGCCGTTGGGCCCGGAAGCGACGATCACGAAGTCGACCTGCACATGACCCTCGCTGATGATGGCGTCAGCGATGTCACGACCCACCTCGCGCTCGGTGCGACCCGCCCGCAGCCACTCGGCCATCCGCGCGTGCACCCTGTCGATCGCCTCGCCGGCGCTGCGCAGGGCTTGGACCTCGGCCGTGCTCTTACGCATCCGAAGCTGTTGCAGCAGGGGGCCTGCGACGACCTGGTGTGCGTGTGGCATGGCGGCACGCAGCTTCAGCACCTTCTCTGCCCACATATGGTCGTCCAGAGCGACAGTCGGGGCACTGATGGCGATGTTGTCGCCCAGGAGGCTGCTCACCAGCGCCACCGCGTCCTCGGACTCCTGCCAGGGAACGATCCGCACCCCGAGGCCAGAAACGGGCGAGGCCTGCGCGGCAAGCTCCTCCAATGCGGGCACCACCAGAGACGGCTCCCCTCTGGCCGGCACTACCAGGCAGGTAAGCCGCTCGAGAGGCAGGGCGTCATACCCGGTCAGGTAGCGCAGATCTGCGCCGGGCGTGACCAGAAGCGCATCGAACCCAGACGCAAGCAGCCCGTTCCGGGCCCCCTCCATTCGGGCGGCGAGGTCAAAACGGGCTGCCATTGAAACTCCTTCTATTCGATCTTGCCCATGACGCGCTTGACGAACGGTGCACCGACCGCTGCGACGACGCCGGCGACGCCGACGTAGATCGCCACGCTGGTGAACACTGCGGCAGGCGTCTTGTTCTCCAGCGTTCCCGCCGTCAGACCCGCGAACAGGTTGCCGAGCGCCGCCGCCACGAACCACAGACCCATCATCTGGCTGATCCGGTTACGCGGGGCGAGCTTGGTGATCGAGGACAGTCCGACCGGGGAGAGACACAGCTCGCCCACCGTGTGCAGGAAGTAGGTCACGACCAGCCAGGTGATCGCCACCGACCCCTCCTTGGTCGCCCCCGCGGCACCCCAGGCCAGCACAAAGAAACCGGCTGACAGGCCGGCGAGGCCGAGTGCGAACTTCATCGGGATGGACGGGTTCTTGTTCCGGCGCGCTAGCCAGGTCCACAGGTAGCCGAAGACCGGGGCGAGCAGGATGATGAAGATCGGGTTGACGTTCTGCAGCCACGACGTGGGCATCTCCCAGCCCATGATGTTGCGGTTGGTGAGCTTGTCGGCGAACAGGTTCATCGACGAGCCTGCCTGCTCGAAGCCCGACCAGAAGATCGCGGCGAGGATGAACAGCCAGACGATGACCAGGATGCGGCGCTTGTCCTCGCGGCCGTAGCCACCGCGAAGCAGCACGTAGCCGAAGTAGCCCGCGGCGAGCGCGACGATGCCGTAACCAAGCCAGAGCGCCACGTCGGTCACCGAAAGGCTGATGGCGCCCGATACTCCGAGGTAGGTGAGGAGGGCCACCGCGGCGAGGACGGTTGCCGTGACGGAGTAGAACTTGCGCGCCAGGACTGCTTTGGCCACGGTGTCGGTGGAATCTGTGTGCAGCCCGGCCTCGCCGAGGTACTTGGCGCCCATGCGGTACTGGACCAGCCCGAACAGCATGCCGAAGCCGGCCGCGGAGAAGCCCCAGTGGTAGTTGACCTTCTCACCGATGGTGCCGCAGATGAACGGGCCCATGATCGCGCCCATGTTGATGCCCATGTAGAAGATCGAGAAGCCTGCGTCCCGCTTGGCGCCCAGAGTCTTCGTGTCGTCACTGTTCGGGTTCTGCGTACCCAGGCTCGTCCCACTAAGGACGCGTGCCCGCACGTCGTACAGCTGGCCGACGATGCTGGAGACGTTCGGCTTGAGCAGCCCGGTGCCGACGATGATGAAGAACAACCCAAGGAAGAAGGTGGGCAGGACCGGCAGTCCGATCAGCGGAGCGGCGAGGGTGAAGTGCCCCACGGCAATGATGCAGCCGCCGACGAAGACCGCGCGTTGCTGACCCCAGAGCTTGTCGGCGACCCAGCCGCCGGGCAGGGCGAGCAGGTAGACCATGGAGGTGTAGAGGCCGTAGATGGCGGTCGAGGTGCGCACATCCATACCGAGTCCGGCATTGCCGCTGGTGACTGCCGCGGTCATGAAGAGCACCAGCAGCGCTCTCATGCCGTAGTAGCTGAACCGTTCCCAGATCTCGGTGAAGAAGAGTGTTGACAGGCCACGAGGATGCCCGAAGTGCATGCCTTGACCGGCTGCCTCCGTTGCGTCTGGTGACTGGAGCACTGTGCTGGCCATGTTTCGGCCCCCTCACGTCAGGTACTGCGCTGTAGGCCGACGGTCGTCCGCCCTTCTCGCGTCCTCACAGGTTGGAGACCGCGCGAAAGTAGGCTACAGATATCGATTTCGAACGCTTGAGCGGGGTCTGTCTCAGTCCTTGGTCACCCTGGCACCCGTCAGGGTTTTGTCAGGTGCACTCGGTCACCGGGCGTTCTCACGCGTCTCGGAACCGGCTGATGGCGGGCAGGAGCGCTTCCCGCTTCTGCGGGTCCGTGACTCCCAGACCGGTCTGCGGAGCGAGGGCGAGCACGCCCACCTTGCCCTGGTGCAGGTTGCGATGGACGTCGTATGCCGCCTGGCCGACCTGGTCCAGCGGGTAGACCCTGCTCAGCGTCGGGTGGATCAGCCCCCGGCCGATGAGGTCGTTGGCCTCCCACGCCTCGCGGTAGTTCGCGAAGTGCGATCCGATGATGCGCTTGAGGCTCATCCACAGGTAGCGGTTGTCGTACTCGTGCAGGAAACCTGAGGTCGACGCGCAGGTCGCGATGATGCCGCCCCTGCGCGCGACGAAGACGCTGGCGCCGAAGGTCTCGCGGCCCGGGTGCTCGAAGACGATGTCGGGGTCCTTGCCGCCGGTCAGCTCGCGGATCTTGG
>JBDTMW010000148.1:0-6132 GCA_039934065.1 Actinomycetota bacterium
CTGCTCGTCCCGGATGTCACCCATGACGTGCGGTCTCTGGGGAGCACGATCGACGACGCCGCCGGTGAGGCCTTCGACAAGGTGGCGAGAGTCCTGGGGCTGCCGTTCCCGGGGGGTCCGCATGTGGATCGGGTGGCCGTTGAAGGCAATGCGAAGTTCGTGGCGTTCCCTCGCGGTCTGACCCTGGGGCAGGACATGGAGCGGCATCGATACGACTTCTCGTTCTCCGGCCTCAAGACGTCCGTGGCCCGATGGGTGGAGGCGCGCGAGCGCGCCGGCGAGCCGGTGCCTGTTGCGGACGTCGCAGCGAGCTTCCAGGAGGCTGTGGTCGATGTGCTGACACGCAAGGCGGTCCTGGCCTGCAAGGAGAACGGCGTCGACGACCTGCTGATCGGCGGCGGAGTGGCGGCCAACACGCGGTTGCGGGCCATGGCCCAGCATCGTTGCGACGCCGCGGGCATCCGGCTGCGCGTGCCACGACCTGGCCTGTGCACGGACAACGGCGCGATGGTTGCCGCTCTGGGCGCCCAGATGGTGGTCAAGGGCCGCGCGGCGTCGGCCCTTGACCTGCCGGCTGACTCGTCCATGCCAGTGACCCTGGTGCGGGCGTGACCAGGCCGCTGCCCGTCGTTCTCGATGTCGACACCGGAGTGGATGACGCCTGTGCGCTGCTGCTGGCCGCGCTGCACCCACAGGTGGATCTGCGCGGGGTGACCTGCGTGGGTGGCAATGCCAGCGTGGACGACGTCGTCCGAAACACACTGACAGTGCTGGACATTGCAAGCCGTGCGGACGTGCCTGTCGCCCGGGGTGCAGCCAGGCCGCTGCTCGAGCCCGCGAGCGATGCGCGACACGTCCACGGTGACGACGGTATGGCGGATCTCGGCTGGCCCTCATCCGAGCGACCTCCGGACGCACGGCACGCGGTGGAGCTGCTACGAGACCTGCTGAGGGATGCTGCGAAGGAAGGCACTGATGGTCGGATCACGTTGGTGCCGTTGGCTCCGCTGACCAACATCGCACTCTTGCTGCGAACCTATCCTGAGGTCGCGACTGGCCTGCGCGAGATCGTCTTTATGGGCGGAGCAGCGCATGTCGGCAATGCCACCGCCTCTGCCGAGTTCAACGTGTGGCACGACCCCGAAGCCGCAGCCATCGTTCTCGAGTCGGCGGCTGAGCTCGACATCCCCGTCGTCATGTACGGGCTCGATGTCTTCTACGACGTGCGCGTCAGCCGTGAACGGGCTGCCGAGCTCACGTCGGTAGGCGGTCGCAGCCCGGCCGAGTTGGCAGGGCGCCTGATCGACTACCAGTGCAGCCGTTTCGGTCAGTCCGATGCGACCATCGGTGACGCGGGTGCGATGTGCGCTGTGATCGATCGCTCAGGACTGACGACGACACGCCTTCCCGTTCGGGTGGAACTTTCAGGGACCTACTCACGCGGCCGGACCGTCGTCGACCGCCGTGACTGGGCGGGCGACCTCACCCACGATGTTCCTGCCTTGCCACCGGCTTGGGTGGAGGTCGGGCTGTCCGTGGATGGTGGCCGCTATGCCGATCTATGGTTGCGGACCGTGAACGTCGGGGCTCGCTGATGGGACGGGTCGTGGTGGTCGGCGCTCTCAACGTCGATCTGGTCACGCGCGTCGAGCGACACCCAAGGCCCGGTGAGACCGTTCTAGGCAGTGGGCTGGCAAGGTTGGCCGGCGGCAAGGGTGCGAACCAGGCAGTGGCCGCTTCGGCCGCGGGAGCGGCAGTGGTCATGGTCGGCTGCATCGGGTCTGATGAGGCCGGATCTGCATATGTCGCAAGGCTTTCGGCGCTGGGTGTCGATGTCTCTGGCATCCGCACCCACTCTGGCTGCGTTACGGGCCATGCCCTGATCACGGTTGACGACGGGGGCGAGAACTCGATTGTCGTTGTTCCTGGCGCCAACGCCGAGCTCACGGTCGATGACCTCACAGCCCTGGGTTCGGTCGGGCCGGGCGACATCGTGTTGCTGCAGCTGGAGGTCCCGCTATCGGTCGTGGTCGCGGCTGCTCGTCGTGGATCCGCCAGGGGTGCCCGGGTCATCTTGAACCTGGCCCCTTACGCCGCGCTGCCAGCCGACGTGGTCGCTCTCGCCGATCCCGTGGTGGTCAACGAGCACGAAGCCCTTTTGTTGGCGGACTCCGAGGCCATGCCTGCGTCGTTGCTGGTGACTTTCGGCGCCGCCGGCGCCGCGTGGGATGGTGACCAGGTCGTCGGGCCGGTTGTCGAAGCGTCCGCAGTGCTCGACACCACGGGCGCGGGTGACGCCTTCTGTGGCGCCCTGGCTGCGGCGTTGGCCGCAGGAGCCAAGCACCGGGAGGCTCTTCAGGCTGCGCTGGCCGCGGGTGCGGATGCGGTGAAACACGCTGGAGCACAGCGTGATCCGGCTCTCTAAGGCGAGTTGCCAGGTATTGCCGTGGTGATCCATTCCCGAATTCTGGGTTCGCCTGGTGAGGTCCGGCGCAGACGCCGGACCTGCGAACCGCAGCGGTTGCGCGAACCTGATGTGGGAGGATCGCCAGCGTGAATCCGTCGACTGCTCTGGCCACCGTTGTGGTGGACGAGCTGGTCCGCCATGGAGTCCGTGAAGCCGTTCTGTGTCCCGGCTCGCGATCTGCGCCGTTCGCCTACGCGTTGCAGGACGCGGACCGAGCCGGCCGACTTCGGCTGCATGTCCGGGTCGACGAACGCTCCGCCGGGTTCCTGGCCCTGGGGCTGGCCAAGCTCACGCGCCTTCCGGTTCCGGTGTTCACGACGTCTGGAACCGCGGTTGCCAACCTCCACCCCGCCGTTCTTGAAGCCAGCCACGCCGCTGTGCCACTGATCGTGGTCAGCTCCGACCGTCCTCCGGAGCTACAGGGCACGGGGGCCAACCAGACCACTGAGCAGAGGGACCTGTTTGGCAACGAGGTCCGCCTGTTCTACCAGCTCGGTGCCCCTGAGAGGCGCGCGGGCCAGAACGCGGTATGGCGTTCGGTTGTGTCTCGTCTCTGTGTCGCCGCTACGGGGGCGGGTGTGTTCGACGCGGGTCCGGTACACCTCAACGTGCCCCTACGTGAGCCGCTGGTGCCCGAACTGCCAGTGCCCGAAGTGCCAGTGCCCGAGGCCTCCCCCGTCGTTGGATGGCCAGAGAGCCTCGATGGCAGGGACGACGATGCCCCGTGGGTCAGGACTCACCGGAACCACGCTCAGGCCGAGCCCTTCGCACGCATTCCCAAGACCCTTGTGTTGCTTGGCGATCTGCCAGATCCGGCCATGGCAGTCAAGGTGATGGAGCTGGTCGCCGCTGCCGGGTGGCCCGTCATCGCTGAGCCCATGGGCGCCCACGACCGCACCGCCACAGTTCCGCACGGTCCACTGCTCCTGACCGACCTTGACTGGCTGGAACCGCATCTGCCTGAGCGAGTGCTCGTCGTGGGACGGATCACACTCTCCCGGGCGGTGGGCGCGTTGTTGCGCAATCCCGCACTCACGGTGGAGATCGTTGCGTTGCAGTCGAGCTGGCCCGATCCCTCGCACGCTGCGTCTGCGGTTCATTCGTTCGAGGCCGTCGAGGCTTCCATCGCCGGTGGTCGACAGGTCGACGAACAGTGGGCGCGGGACTGGTCCCAAGCCGGCGAGGTGGCCGCTAAGGCGGCCGGGGCGGTTATCCAGGAGGCGTGGCCGAGCGGTCTTGCCATCGCGGCCACGGTCCTGGCCGAACTACCCAGCAAGGCAGTGCTGTTCGTGGGATCCTCCAACTCGGTTCGCGATGTCGACCTGGCCTTCTCGCCGTCAGTCAGAAGGGCGCCGTTCACCGTGGTGGCCAACCGCGGTCTTGCAGGCATCGACGGCTGCGTGTCCACCGCCATCGGTGTCGCGCTCGCACAGCCCAGCCGGCCGGCATACGCGCTGATGGGGGACCTGACCTTCCTGCATGACGGCAACGGCCTGCTCATCGGCCCATACGAGCCGCAACCCGATCTGACCATCGTCGTCACCAACGATGACGGAGGTGGCATCTTCACTCTGCTCGAGCCCGGGGAGCCAAGCAGGGCAACGGATTTCGAGCGGGTGTTCGGCACGCCGACGGGTGCCTCCATCGCACACCTCTGCCGCGCTCACGGCGTCGAACACATGGTGGCTTCAACGGCCGCAGAGCTTGGTGCCGTCGTCAGGACGCCCCCCGAAGGACTCCGTGTGGTCGAGGTGCGGGTTGACCGCTCGCGTCACAGGGACCTCCACGCCGAGCTCGCGGCGGCCGTGGTCCGCGCTCTGCACTAGTCGGCAGCCCGGTCGGCAGCCCGGTCGGGTGCCGGATCGCGGTGTCGCCTCAGATTGGTGTCGCCTAGAACGGCGGTGGGCCAGCGGCACGCCTCTGCCGGTCAGTCATCTGTGCGTTGGCTGGTTCAGGTCGCCACCGATGTTCTCGTGGTGTGGCTGTCTCCGGGAGCAGGGTTTGTGCCCAGTCGATCTGGTCGAAGATGTTGATGTGTCCGGGCAGCGGGACTTCGGGGTTGAGTACACGAGCCAGGCGACGACCCTGCCACGTCTCCAGGGTTGAGTCGTCGATCGGGAGGTGGTCAGGATGGTCGTAGACATAGGGGTAGGTCATCAGCTTTCTGCCCGTGGCTGTGGTCCAGACCATCGAACCGTCAACGGACTGGTCGCTGTCCCAGAACCTTGAGGTCTTGAGGTTGTGATGGCCCCGGTGCAACGCGACCAGGTTGGGTTCTGAGGTTGGCCCGCCGCCACCGTCTGGTTCCCACTCGATGCTGTGGTCCAGGTCGCCGCGGTCGGCGGGAATCTCACAGCCCGGCGCTCGGCAGGTTCCGTCCCTGGCGTTGACCTGCTCGGCCATCGCCTTGGGGACCCGGTAGGTACCAGCGGTGGCTTCGATCGCGCGCCCGGTCAGCGGGTCGGTCACGACACGGGTCCAGATGGACCCGGATGCGAGGGCCAGCTTGCGGGTTGCCTGCGCGGACAGGGCGCCCCAGCCGGGGATCTGCCCGACGCCCCGGTCGACACCCAACAACGTGGCCAGAGACACGACCACGGCAACTGTCGCCACCGGCGGCTGCCCCAGCGCAGTAAAGGTTGGGTCGGTGGGAACCCACCCGCGGAGCAACAGGTCCGTGGCCACATCCGCTCGAAGCTGGGCCAGGGTGCGGGCGTCACCATTCTTGCGTAGCCGACGTGCGATCCGGTCCACCCGCCCGTGAGCGGCGGTGATCCGCGGCCCGTCACCGGTGATCAGCAACGACCCGGTCCCCTCGCGTTGCGCCTCGGCCCGCACATTACGAGCCTTCACACCCTCGGCGTGGGTCCGCTCCGCCTCACCCACCAGCCCGTGATCGAGCACCAGCTGGGTTCGTAGCCGACTCAGGAACGTTGCTTGCGACAGCGGTGCCACGCCGGGCAGTGGCTGGCCATCGGGAGTGCTCACAGGCCGCAGCACCCGGGTGCTGATCGCAGCCGCCGTGAACGCGTCCAGGTGCGCCGTGGCCTCGGTCAACGCAAGAGCCCGGGCGAACGTCACCTGCCCTGCCTTCATGGCCGCCAGAACCGGGCCGACACGCTCGGGCTCACATGCCGACAGCCACACCCGGCGTTGACACTGGGTAATCGGCAGACCGGTCGCGACCTGGATCTCCCGCGCAGCGGCTGAACGACACGAACGGACGAATCGGGTCCACCCCCATGTGCTCGGGGACTCTGGTGCCAGATCCACGAAGTCCGTCTCGAACTGTGCGACCATCGACGCCGTCGCAGCCACCGAGACCGAGTCGGCCCATGCCTTGACCGACTCGACCGCCTCGACAACCAGCAGCGCGTGCTCACTGTCGACCCCGGAAAGGCCGCCCGCGCCCGCGGCGCTCAGGACCAGATCCAGCTGAGCCATCACATCAGGGGTCGCAACATCATCGGCTGTTATCGCAGGGGTCGCGACACAAGGGGCGAAGTCGCCGGAGCCGCCGATGACGGCGGCCACGTGGGGCGGGTGGCGGCTGACCAGCCGCAGGGCAGAGCCGGAAGGCGACGGAACTGATGGCGGAGCGGACTGGGTCACCATGCTCGTCACACCCGTCATGTCTGCCTCCTCTGCCGTAGTCGAACTGGTGT
>JBDTMW010000149.1:0-6131 GCA_039934065.1 Actinomycetota bacterium
CGTGAAGGCCACAGTCGTCAAACCTCCGTTCGTCCAGGTGCAGACGAGCTGACGATGGCCAACAACGTCGTGGGCCAGGGCACCTCCGAAGATCCCTGGGTGCTGAGCACCCCGCCAGGGACCTCTGAGTACACGATGCACAAGGACGAGTCGGCGGACCCGGCTCGTCTGGTGTGCACGGTGGGCAAGACCACGCTGTACTACCAGCTGCGCTGCCTCGATGACCTTCATGCGATGCTGCGCGAGCGGGGCGACTGGGTCGAGCTGGGGTCGGCTGACGAGCAGAAACAGGCCAAGGACGGCACCGTCGAGGCCTGGGGTCGATCGGAGGCCAACCCGGTCGGCGGTTGGTACGGCCTGAAGAAAGGACTTCGGGGACGCTTCGGGATGTATGTCCCGCCGCTGATGGAGGCACTTGGTCTGGCCGAGCTGGAGCACAACCCGCGCGACAACCGGATGCGCGCCATCTGAGCAACCAGGTTCGCGCGACCCGAGCGGTCAGCGGATGGCCGCCAGAACGTCGAGGTACCCCTGGGCGGCATGCGACAGGCTGTCGGCCGCCGGTTCCAGGCTGCCGGGGCTGAACCGCCGTTCTTCATAGCTGGCAGCGGCGCGGTCCAGGGCTCGGTGGCTTGTCGCGAGCTCGGCCTCGAGCCTGGCCTTCATCTCCGCTGGCGTTGGTTCGGGCAGCCGCAACGGCTCCGCGGTTCCGCCCCGAAGGGCCGACAGCGACTCGGAGATGAACCCGGTTGGCTCATCCCAGATCAGGAGTGGCGCGGAACCGCAGTCACGGCATACGAGATCCACCACGGGGTGGCCTCGCCAACCCAGGCTGGTCTTGACGCGGAGCCTTTTCTGGACACAGCGCCTACGATCTCGGGATGACTGCACGCAACGAGGCCCTGACCTTCCGTGAGACTGTGGCCTTCCCCGAGACGACGCTCACCGCGGGAGACCTGACCCTGCGTCCCTTCCGTCGCGCCGACGTCGATGACGTGACCATGGCCTGTCAGGACGCTGAGACCCTGCGCTGGTTGCCGTTGCCCCAGCCATACACCAGGGCCAGCGCCGAGTGGTTCATCGGCACCTTCGGGCCCTCGCAGCGCGAGTCGGGAGCCGGGATCGTTTTCGCCATCGAGTCCGCCGGGCGGCTGGCCGGTGCGATCGACCTCAAACACGTCAACTGGGAGATCAAGGTCGCCGAAGTGGGCTACTGGGTGGCGCCGTGGGCCCGTGGCCGGGGAGTCGCCTCCCACGCCACTCGCGCACTTGCCCAGTGGGCCATGACCGAGCATGGCTTCGAGCGGGTCGAGCTCTTTGCCGCCACCGGGAACGTGGCCTCACAGGGAGTGGCGCAGAAGGCGGGCTTCGTGCGTGAGGGTGTCGCGCGCAATGCCGGCTATGTCCACGACGGCCGCGCGGACATGGTGCTGTTCTCGCTGATCCCGGATGATCTTCAACGTCAGATGTCGTAGACCTCGACAGTGATGGCGTGCTCGACGCCCATGGACTGGCCGCCACGGCCGAGGATCATCTCGAGCAGGTCAGGCGGTGAGGGATAGCCCGCACCGAGGGCTTCGAGATAGACCTGATGAGCCTCCAGTGATGCCACAGCGGCATCCATGTGGCCGGTCACATCGACCCCGTGAGTGGCCGCAGGAGAGCCCGCCATACAGACCCACCTGACGCCGCTCCACGGCTCGAATCCTTCGCCAGCCAGCTCGGGGTGGATCCACCGGTTGCCCGCGTCCTTGGACGCATCCAGCGCGGCAAGTCCCACGGCGCGGTGGTCGGCCTGATTGGTGCCTCCGCCGCCGAACCGCTCCCGATGGGTGAGTGTGATGACCACCTCAGGCTTGTGGATGCGGATGGCGCGGGCTATGTCGCGACGCAGCGGCAGGCCGTACTCCACCATTCCGTCGTCGTAGTCGAGGAACTCCACCGTCTCGACGCCCACCTCGGCTGCGCCGTCACGTTCTTCCTGGGCCCGCAGGGATGCCGCTTCACTGGGTGGCACGCCCTCGATGCCCGCCTCGCCGTGGGTTGCCAGCAGATAGGTGACTGTCTTGCCCTGCTGCACCCAACGGTCCACAGCCGCGGCGACACCGTACTCGAGGTCATCGGGATGGGCGGCCACGCAGAGGGCGCGAGACCATGACTCGTCGAACGACGGCATTAACTGCTCGGCTGCTTGATCGTCGCTCATGTCGGTCACGTTACCCAGTGGCCAGACGTCCCCGCTGGATATGGTGACGTGCATGACTGACGAGTGGACATGGACCTATCTCGACGCGGACGGCCAGCCGATGACCGGTGAGACCCTGGTCACGAGCGGCTTTCCGTCACAGAGCGACGCGGAGAGCTGGCTGGGGGAACGATGGCGAGAGCTGGCCGACGGGGGAGTGGACGCGGTGACGCTGGCTCACGAGGACGCTGTGGTCTATGGGCCGATGAGCCTGCGAGCAGCCCAGTGAGCGCGACGTGAACGCCACCTTGAACAGCAGGGCAAGCGCTCTGACACTGGGAGACGGACTGGTCCGGGACCTCGAGCGTCGGGTGCGCGAGGCGCAGAGCCAATGGCACTCGCCGGCGGTGAGCGCGGGCATCGTCAGGGACGGCACGCTGCTGTGGTCCATCCACGTCGGTTCGGCTCGGCTCGACCCGGCCACCGCGCCGACCGACGATACGCAGTACATGATCGGCTCGATCACCAAGACGTTCACCGCGGTGCTGGTCATGGCGCTGCGCGACACCGGCAGGCTCGCTCTGGACGACCGGCTCGAGAAGTACCTCCCGCAGACCAGACACGGCGCCATCACCATCCGGCAGCTGCTCTCGCACGCATCCGGGTTGCAGCGCGAGCCGGTCGGGAGGATCTGGGAGAACCTCGACGCGCCGGACCAGGAGCGGCTACTGCGCGAGCTGGAGGAAGCCGAGCAGGTTCTGCCCGTCCACTTCGCCTTCCACTACTCGAACCTCGCTTTCGCGCTCCTTGGACAGATCGTCGAGCAGCTCGAGGGTCGTCCCTGGGGCGAGGTCGTCGTCGAGCGCATTCTTGCGCCGCTGGGGATGAAGAACACCGGGCTGGAACCGGATGACGCGAGCAGGGCCATGGGCTACCAGGTTCACCCGCACACGGGAGTCGCGACCGTCGAACCGGCCTTCGAGCTCAAGGCGACAGCACCCCTGGGGGGACTGTGGAGCACCGTCGCCGACATGGGCCGCTATGCCGCATTCGTGGCGGACCCGATCGACGAAGTCCTCTCTCCTGACAGCGTCGACGAAATGTGCCGTCCGCTGATCATGGCCGATGTCGAGGGTTGGACCCGGGCCTACGGGCTCGGCTATGACCTTCAGCGCACGGGCGAGCGAGTCCTGGCCGGTCATGGTGGAGCGATGCCCGGGTTTCTGGCCGGGCTGCGGGTTCGCCGCCAGGACCGGGTCGGGGCCGTGGTCTTCGCCAACAGCACTGCTGGTGCCGAGACCACGGCGCTCGCCGGTCAGCTTGTCAACGCTGTTCTCGACGCCGAGCCCTCGCTGGCCGACGTCTGGAGTCCGTCGCAGCCGCAGCCGGACTTCGACGGCATTCTCGGCAGCTGGTGGACCGAGGGTGAGGAGATCGTGTTCGAGGTGCGCGACAACGTTCTCTGGTCGCGGATCCCCGGCGGGCTGCCCATCGCTGACACCCGGTTCGCCAAGACCGATGAGGGTCGCTTCCGGGCCGTCGCAGGGCGGGAGCGCGGCGAGCTGCTCGAGGTCACGAGGGGCCAGAGCGGTGGGGTCGAACGCCTGCATTTTGCGACCTACGCGCTCACCCGCACCCCGACTGCCTTCGCGAACCTGCTCGACTGAGCAACGCGCAGCCCCTAAAGCCGGGCCTAGTGGGTCTTGAGACCGCCGCGTGTGACCTGCGGGCGTGGCAGCCGCGAGCGGCGCATCTGGAAGGCGCGCAGCACGGCATACATCGCGGAGCCGCGCGGTGGGACCTGGCCGAACTTGGCGAAGATCTGGGCCTTGATCCGCCGCCACATCAGGAAGGCATCGAGCACTCCGGCGGCAACCAGGCCGTAGACCAGCAGGAAGACGATGTACGTGGTCACCGTGGCGATCGATGGAACCAGGGGGGCGATGAAGGTCAACGCCAGGACCACCATCATGACCGGCAGCATGAACTCTCCCACGTTCCAGCGGGTGTCCACGGCGTCGCGGATGTAGCGCTTGACCGGACCCTTGTCGCGAGCCGGCAGACCCGACTCGTCACCAGACAGCATCGCCGCACGCTGCTTGGTTCGAGCCAGCCTGTTGGCCTGACGCGACTCGCTCGCGGCGGCCTTGCGGTCTGTGGGCACGAGGGGCCGTTTGCGCGCCGCCTCCTGCTCCCGCCGAGACGGTGTGGGGCGGTTCTTGGCACCTGGCCTGTCGGCGTACGTCACTGCCGACGGGGTGCCATCCTGGGGGTTCTTCTTGCGTCCGAACACGCACCCACTGTATGTCGCGGGGCTGGCAACTCTTGTATCGCCGGTTGGCTGGACGGCGTTCGGCCACAGGGTCAGACGGCTATCCGGGTGGCCGGCCGCCTCGGGGGGTTGGATACGATCCGGTCGTGACCAACGACGTTCGCACCCCAGACCTTGACCCAGCCCGACTGATCGCGCTGAAGGCGCGGGTCGCAGACCTCCTGCCCACGTTGCGCCAGGATCTCGAGGCGCTCACCCGGATTCCCAGCGTCTCGCTCGCAGCGTTCGACCAGGCGAACGTGCAGGCCAGTGCCGAGGCTGTCGCAGGGCTCCTGCGGGCCGAAGGCCTCGATGTCGAGATCATCCGGGAGGGTGGCCGACCTGCTGTCATCGGACACATCGACGGGCCCGAGGGTGCGCCGACGGTCATGCTTTATGCCCACCACGACGTTCAGCCAGCCGGAGCCGAATCCGACTGGGACAGCCCGCCATTCGAGCCGACCGAGCGTGATGGCCGGGTCTACGCCCGTGGCATCGCTGACGACAAGGCTGGCGTGATGGCCCACGTTGCGGCCCTGCGTGCCCACTCGGGTGGTCTCCCGGTCGGGGTCACGGTCTTCGTCGAGGGCGAGGAAGAGATCGGCTCGGACAGCCTGGGCGCCATCCTCGAGCGGCATGGCGAGAAGCTGCGTGCCGACGTGATCGTCCTTGCCGACTCCGCCAACTGGGCCGTGGGGGAGCCGGGGCTGACCACGACGCTGCGCGGCAACGTCCGTGTTGTCCTCACGGTCCGTACCCTTGACCACGCGATCCACAGCGGCATGTTCGGTGGTGCCGTTCCAGACGCCATCACTGCCCTGGTCAGGATGATCGCCACTCTGCACGACGCCGAGGGCAGTGTCGCGGTCCAGGGCCTGAAGTCAGGTGTGGCCTCCGACCTCGACTACCCGGAGGAACGGCTGCGCGAAGAGTCCGGCCTGCTCGATGGCGTGGGCCTCATCGGCACCGGCTCGATCCTGACGCGGATGTGGGCCAAGCCGTCGATCACCACCATCGGCATCGATGCGCCGTCGGTTGCCACGTCGTCCAACACCCTGGTTCCACAGGCAGTTGCGAAGATCTCCATGCGGATTGCCCCTGACGAGGACCCGAGTGATGCCTACGAGTTGCTGGCCGCGCATCTTCGGGCCAACGCGCCGTGGGGCGTCAAGGTCGACGTGGAGCTCGAGGAGGGAGGGTCTGGCTTCAGCGCTGACGCCAATGGACCTGTCTACGACCAGGCGCGCGCGGCTTTCGCCGACGCGTGGGGCGTTGCACCCGTGGATGTCGGCATCGGCGGTTCGATCCCGTTCGTGGCCGCTTTCGCTAAGAGGTTCCCTGACGCCGGCATTCTGGTCACGGGTGTCGAGGAGCCTGACACCCGGGCGCACGGCGCCAACGAGAGCCTGCATCTCGGCGAGTTTGCGCGGGTGTGCCTTGCCGAGTCCATCCTGCTCGAGCGACTGGGTCTGCTGCGTAGCTGAACGATTAGTCCTTGGCGGTCTCGCCCGGCAGCGCGAGCATCTGGTCGAGTGCAACCCTGGCCCATGTCGCGACGTCGGGGTCGACGGTGACCTGGTTGATGATCCGGCCGGCCAGGAGCGACTCCAGCGCCCAGACCAGGTGCGGCAGGTC
>JBDTMW010000150.1:0-6117 GCA_039934065.1 Actinomycetota bacterium
AAGTTCATCTCCGACCGCGGCAAGATCCGCGCTCGTCGGGTGACCGGCGTGTCCGCCCAGGAGCAGCGCCTCATCGCCACGGCCGTCAAGAACGCCCGTGAGATGGCCCTGCTGCCCTACTCCAGCTCGGCTCGCTGAGCTAGTTGACCGCTGAGCTAGCTGACCGAGAAGGAGAAGCACAATGAAGGTTATTTTGACTCACGAGGTCACTGGCCTCGGCACGGCCGGTGATGTGGTCGACGTCAAGGACGGCTACGCCCGCAACTTCCTGCTGCGTCGGGGTCTGGCCACTGGCTGGACCAAGGGCGTCGAGAAGCAGGTTGCCGCAATCCAGAAGGGCCGCGAGGTCCGAGAGGTCAAGTCCCTGGATGAGGCAAAGGGTATGAGAGGTCAGCTCGAGGCCAAGCCGGTCAAGGTTGTCGCAAAAGCTGGCAAGTCCGGTCGCCTCTTCGGCGCCGTGACCCCGGGCGATATCGCCGATGCCGTCAAGGCTTCCGGTGGCCCCCAGCTCGACCGTCGCAAGATCGAGCTCTCGGGCTCGATCAAGTCGACCGGCGCGTTCGAGGCGCTCGTTCGCCTGCACCCCGAGGTGCAGGCCACGATCAAGCTGGACGTCGTCGCAAGCTGACGCCGCTCGAAGCACGTCGCCAAAGGGCGCGGATCCTCGTCGGGTCCGCGCCCTTTGTCATGGGTGTGCTCTGACCGAACGACCGATGTGGGCGCCGGTGAGGTAGTGATTCGCTTGTCCTGGTGCAAAGAGCGTGTATTCAGGTATTGCAGCACGAGTTACCCTGCGTACCGTTGAAGGCGCCACAGCGGTATTCACCCGATCGACGTAGTTCCCAGCCGGAGGTTGACCATGTTCGACACCGCACGCAAGACCTCTTCGAGATTCGGTCGGCCGGCGAAGCTGGTTCTCGCCGCTGTCGCCGCATTCACCCTGCTCACCGGCGGAGCCGCGCTCGCCGACGAGTCGACGTCGTCAGGTACTGACGACAGCCAGGCACCGACAGCCCAGTCATTGCTGCAGCCTCACAATCTGCTGATCGCCGAGACCGAAACAGCAGCTGCGGAGGACGCCGCGAAGGACGCCGCGGAGGCCGCAGCTGAAGCCGCCGCTGAAGCAGCTGAAACAGCCGCTGAGGCGGCCGCGGAGGCTGCGAACCCGGTGGAGGCGGCGGATGGAGCGCAGGGTGTTCACGGAGCATGTGTCTCCAAAGTCGCGCGGGACAAGTCGACCGTGGGCCGCGCCCATGGACTGGCCGTGTCCAAGGCTGCGCACGAGTGCCCCAAGGGGTCGGGTGACGTTGCCGGCAACGCCAAGGGCGCCGAGAAGTCGGCAGCAGCCAAGGCCAAGCGGGACGCAAAGTCGGCAGCTTGCAAGGCGAAGGGCAACGGCTGACGCCCTAGGGCTTGACGCCGGCGGATTGGCAAGAGCTCGCTACAAGCCGTTGGCAATACATCGAACGCGGCTCGTGACCCGGGCCCACCGCATAGGCTGAGACGAACGACCTGGAAGGTCTCAGCATGCGCATCGGGTTGGTTGGAGTCGGCCGGATCGGGGCTTTCCATGCCGCCACCCTCAAGGGGCTGGCCGGCGTCGAACAGGTGGTCGTCACCGACTCGGACGATGCGCGGGCGCGGGCCGTGGCCAAGGAGCTCGGCCTCGACGTCGTCACCGATGTCGAGTCCCTGCTTGAGGCCGGACTTGACGGGGTAGCCATCTGTGCACCCACCAGTGCTCACGCTGAGCTGATCGAACGCGCCCAGGATGCCGGCCTGGCCACCTTCTGCGAAAAGCCGGTCGCTGCCGACCTGCAGGGCACCCGGCGGATCGCCGCGCGGGTGGCCGCCGGAAGGGTGCCGGTCCACATCGGCTTCCAGCGCCGCTTCGACGCCGGTTTCCGAGCCGCCCGCGCCGCCGTGACCAGCGGCAGCCTGGGCTGGATCCACACGATCCGGGCCAACACCAGCGACGCCGCCCCGCCGCACGCGTCGTACGTCCCGACCTCGGGTGGCTTCTTTCGCGACTGCAGCATCCACGACTTCGACGCGGTGCGGTTCGTCACCGGCCGCGAGGTGGTCAGTGTCTACGCCGTCGGCGAGAACCGAGGGGCGACGTTCTTCGCCGAGTCCGGCGACTTCGACTCTGCCGCTGCCGTGCTCACCCTTGATGACGACACCATCGCGCTCATCTCGGGCTCGCGCTACAACGCCCGCGGCTACGACGTCCGGCTGGAAGCGTTGGGCAGCAAGGACTCCATCTGCGTAGGGATGGACGACCGGCTTCCGCTGCGCTCGCTCGAGGCCGGAGTCCAGTTCCCGGGCGGCAAGCCGTACGCCGACTTCATGGAGCGGTTCCGCCAGGCCTATGTCGATGAGCTGGTCGCCTTCACTGAGCTCGTCGCCGGCCGGATCGAGACGCCGTGCTCGGTGCAGGATGGCCTGCAGGCGTTCCTTGTTGCCGAGGCGTGCGCCCTGTCGCGACGCGAGGGCCGGCCGGTTCGCATGGACGAGGTGGGCCGATGACGACGTTCGCCGAGCGGATTGCAGGCGCGCCCATCTCGTGGGGCGTTTGCGAGGTGCCCGGCTGGGGCTGGCAGATCGACGCTGCGACGGTGCTCGGGCAGATGCGCGAGGTTGGCCTGGGCGCGACCGAGTTCGGCCCCGACGGCTTTCTGCCCGTTGAGCCGGAGGACAAGGCGAAGACGTTGGCAGACAGGGGGTTACGGGCGGTCGGCGGTTTCGTTCCTGTCCTGCTGCACGACCCCATGCACGACCCGGTGCCCGAGATTGAACGGGCACTCGGGGGCTTCATCGCCGCCGGCGCAGGCACTCTCGTCCTGGCCGCGGCGACCGGGACCGACGGGTATGACGAGCGGCCAGCCCTCGACGACTCCGGCTGGCAGACCCTGCTCGCCAACCTCGACCGGCTCGATCTGGTTGCCAGCCGGGCCGGGGTCACGGCCACACTGCACCCGCATCTCGGCACGATGGTCGAGACAGCGGAGGATGTCGAACGCGTCCTCGCCGGCAGCCGGGTCGGGCTATGCCTGGACACCGGTCACCTGCTCATCGGCGGCGCCGACCCGGCTGGCCTCGCGGCCAGACACGCACCACGGATCCGGCATACGCACCTCAAGGATGTGGATGCGACCTTGGCCAGGCGGGTGCAGTCTGGTGAGGTGAGCTACACCGAGGCGGTTCGTCTGGGCATGTACCGCCCGCTGGGTCAGGGCGACGTCGACATCGCCGCGATCGTCGGGTCGCTGGAGGGCGCGGGGTATGGCGGGTGGTACGTCCTCGAGCAGGACACCATCTTGACCGGGCCGCCAGGCGCCGGCGAGCCGGGCCCGATGGCCGACGTACGGGCTAGCATCGAGCATCTGCGCGCTATCGCCGGGAGGCTGGCATGAGCGACAATGCCCCGCCAATCGACGTGCTCACGATCGGGCGGGTTGGGGTCGATCTGTATCCGCTGCAGTCGAATACGCGTCTGGAGGATGTTGAGTCGTTCGGCAAGTTCCTCGGCGGCAGTCCGACCAACGTCGCCGTGGCAGCGGCTCGGCACGGACGGCGTACAGCGGTAATCACCCGCACCGGCCGCGACCCCTTCGGCACGTTCATCCACCAGGCGCTGCGAGACCTCGGCGTCGATGACCGGTTCGTCTCTGGGGTTGATGACCTGCCCACCCCGATCACGTTCTGCGAGATCTTCCCGCCCGACAGTTTTCCGTTGTACTTCTACCGCTACCCAGTCGCCCCCGATCTGCAGATCCAGGCCTCCGAGATCGACCTGGGTGCCGTGCGTTCTGCCTCCGTCTACTGGTCCACGGTGACCGGACTGTCAGCCGATCCGAGCCGCACGGCGCACTTCGCCGCGTGGGAAGCCCGCGGCCGAGAGCCACTGACCATCCTTGACCTGGACTACCGCCCGATGTTCTGGCATGCCGCCGGCGAGGCCCGGGCGCAGATGGACCGCGCACTGTCGATGGTGACCGTTGCAGTCGGAAACCTGCAGGAGTGCGAGGTTGCCGTGGGCGAGAGCGACCCTGACCGGGCGGCAGAAGCGTTGCTGGACAGGGGAATCGAACTGGCTATCGTCAAACAGGGCCCCAAGGGTGTGCTGGCCCGAACCCGCAGCCAGCGGGTTGAGGTGGAGCCGCTTCAGGTCGAGGTGGTTAACGGTCTCGGCTCAGGTGACGCCTTCGGAGGGGCGCTCTGCCATGGGCTGTTGGCCGGCTGGCCGCTCGAACGCGTGATCAGGTTTGCCAGCGCTGCCGGGGCGATCGTCGCCTCGCGGCTGGAGTGCTCGACCGCCATGCCGACCACCCGCGAGGTCGAAGACCTCATCCTTGGGCAGGCCGCTGGCGGGCATGGCGACGACGTAGCGGCCGCGGTCGACGCGGTCGTCGAACTGGTGCAGGGAGGCGCGTCATGAGCAAGTGGTATCGACCAGCAGGTTCGGCCAGCCGTCCAGGTTTCGACGTGGCGATCGATACGCGAGAGGAGGACTGGGACCACGCGGGCCTCTATGTTGTGACGCTGGCCGCCGGTGAGTCGCGGGTTATCGCGGGGGGCGACCATGAATGGCTGGTTCTGCCGCTGTCCGGGCAGGTTCGGGTCGAGTGCGCGGGCAAACTGCTGTTGCTCGCCGGGCGTACAGGGCCGTTTGATGGACTGACGGACTACGCCTACGTGCCCGTGTCGTCGAAGTTCACCATCACCAGCCCGTCCGGTGGACGCATCGCCCTACCTCATGCAACCGCCTCAAAACTGTTGCCGTTCAGACGGATTCCCGTCGAAGAGACCGTCGTCGAGATGCGTGGTGCCGGACACTGCTCACGTCAGGTCAACAACTTCGGGACCCCCTCGGTGCTCGATGCCGAATCGATCATTGCGTGTGAGGTGCTCACCCCGGCGGGCAACTGGTCGTCGTACCCGCCACACAAGCACGATGAGCATCTAGAGGACCGCGAGAGCGCCCTCGAAGAGATCTACTACTTCGAGATGCGCGCGGACGCAACTGCACCGAAGGGAGCCAAACCCTTTGGATACCAGCGGGTCTATGGCACCAGGGACCGGCCGATCAACGTCATGGCTGAAGTGCGCAGTGGTGACGTGGTCATGGTCCCGCATGGCTGGCACGGTCCTTCGATGGCGCCCCCCGGCTACGACATGTACTACCTCAACGTGATGGCTGGTCCCGGGCCGCGACGCGAGTGGCTGGTCACCGAAGACCCCAGCCATGCCTGGGTGACCAAGTCATGGGCTTCCCAGAGGGTTGATCCCCGGCTGCCCTTCGGTGGTCACGAGTGAGCCAGTCGATCCGACTCACGGTTGCCCAGGCTGCCGTGAGGTTCTTGGCATGCCAGTACTCCGAACGCGACGGAGTTCGGCATCTGCTGATCGCAGGCTGCTTCGGAATCTTCGGCCACGGCAACATCGCCGGGCTCGGTCAGGCGCTGATGCAGATGGAGCTCGAGCGCGAGCGCGAGCTCGACCCCGACGTTGAACAGGATGCCTTGCGCTACTACCAGTGCCGCAACGAACAGGCCATGGTGCATACCGCGGTCGGATTCTCGAAGATGCGTCATCGGCTGCAGACCATGGCATGCACGACGTCGGTGGGCCCCGGTGCCACCAATCTGGTCACTGGGGCTGCACTCGCGACGATCAACCGGGTTCCCGTGCTGCTGCTGCCCGGCGACGTCTTCGCAACCCGGGCCAGCGGCACCGTCCTGCAACAGCTGGAGTCCCCGCGCGGCCACGACATCTCGGTCAACGACACGCTGCGGCCGGTGTCGGTCTTCTTCGACCGTGTGTGGCGGCCGGAGCAGCTCCCGTCTGTGTTGCTCGGGGCGATGCGCGCACTGACCGACCCGGTGAACACGGGGGCGGTCACCGTCGCCCTGCCACAGGACGTCCAGGCCGAGGCCTGGGACTGGCCGGTCGAGCTGTTCGACACTCGGGTCTGGCATGTCGCCCGGCCATTGCCCGAAGCGTCCGTCCTCATGGAGGCAGTGGCCGCGATCAGGGAGTCCCAGCGCCCGCTGATCGTCGCCGGCGGCGGCGTTGGCTACTCCGAGGCCACGGAGGCATTGCGCCAGTTCGCTG
>JBDTMW010000151.1:0-6086 GCA_039934065.1 Actinomycetota bacterium
CGAGGGGGAGGTCGGGGCTTCGAGGACGGTGCTGCCTGTTGATGAGTCCGTCGGCTGGTAGTCGGCGAAGAACTCCCACCATGCCTCGTCCACGGAGTTCTTGTCCGTCAGATACTGCTGGTACAGCTCGTCCACGAGCCACTCGTTCGGTCCGAAGACCGACATGGGGTTGTTCCGGGGTGGCTGGGCAGGCACGGCGAATACGCCTCTTTCGTAGCGTCGACGATGTCAGGACACAGACATGGCCCCTAGCCTATGGCGGGCTTGGGGCCGCGTCTGTCTTCGCCGCTATCTGGACGCGGCCGGTATCAGGTCACGTCACGTCGCGGCGGACGGTGAGGTAGGAGCCGATTCCGGCCAGGACCGCTGCGTAGGCCACCAGTACCAGCGCGCCGGCCCACCACGACAGGAGCTCGGTGGTCGAGCTGGTGTTGACCTGTCCGACCATCGCCGAGGTCGCCTGACTCGGCATATAGGGGACGACGGACTGTCCCCAGCTGACGAGGCTCAACAGGAAGCCCGCGAGCGGCTCCACGATCCAGGCCGCCCCGACGGCGATCAGGATCGCGGCGACCTGGTTGGGGATCAGGATGCCGGCACCGAGTCCGAGCAGCGACCAGAGACCGAGAACCAGCAGGCTCAGCGCGAGGGCACGTGCGATTGGACCAGCCTCAGGGAATGGCGAGAAGCCCTTGATGGCGATGGTCGCCCCGCCGACGCCCACGGAGCCGACGAGGAAAACCATGCCGTAGAAGGCGCCGATGCCGAGCAACGAGGTCACCTTGGCGACCATGACACGGATCCGCTGCGGCGTGGACAGGAAGGTGCTGGTGATCGTCTTGTGGCGGTACTCCGAGCCGATCGACATGACACCGACCACCAGGGTGAGCAGGTAGGCAAGGCTCAGCCCTGCGGTATAGACGGTCGAGACCATCGTGGTGTTGTCAAGACCGGGCAGCGGTGGGCCGCCCTCGCCGGGCCCCCCTTGCGGTGAAGAGCCGGCCACCACCAGGGCGAACAGCAGGGCAAACAGGGCGCCGGCCAGGAATACCCCTATGGCCATGCCCCACCACATCCGGGTGCTGAAGAACTTGCGGAACTCTGCCCTGACTGCGCCCGCCATCACGGTGTTGCTCCTTCGTATGGGGCGACCGGTGCGGTCGCGGGGGCGTTTTCGCCGGGCATAACAGCGCTTCCGGCGCCACCTGCCAGGTTGCGGTTACGGTTCGCCGGGCTCTCCGTCAGTTCGAAGAAGAGAGCCTCCAGGTCGGTCTGGTTCGCCCGCAGCTCATGGATCGGCAGACCGGCGGCCAGGGCGATGTCGCCCACGCGGGCCAGGTCGTCGCCGATCGCCTCGAGCATCGTCGCATCCGTGGCCGTGGCCTGGACGCCCGCGGCGATCAGGGCGCTGACCAGCGCCGGTGCACTGGTGGTGCGAACGATGGAGCGCTTCTCGCCGTGCAGATCCGCGACCGAACCCTGTTGGATGAGCCGTCCGTTGGCGATGATGACGACGTCGTCGACTGTCTGCTCGACCTCGGCGAGCATGTGGCTCGAGATCAGGATCGTCTTGCCCTGGCTGCTCAGGTGGCGCAAGAACATCCGCAGCCACCGAATGCCTTCAGGGTCCAGGCCGTTGGCGGGTTCGTCGAGCAGGAGGACCTGTGGGTCGCCGAGCATTGCCGCCGCCAGAGCCAGGCGTTGGCGCATGCCCATGGAGTAGCCGCCGGCCCGTTGGCGCGCCGCAGCAGGGATGCCCACCAGCTCGAGCATCTCGTCGACCCTCTTGGTGTCCACGCCCGCAGTGTCGGCCAGGACCCGAAGGTGGTTACGCCCTGAACGGCCGGGGTGGAAGTTGGTGGCCTCCAGTGCCGATCCGACGACTCGCTGAGGGTTGCTGATCTCGCTGTAGGGCTCGCCCCCGATCGTGGCGATGCCGTTGGTCGGCCGGACCAGCCCCAGCAGCATGCGCAAAGTGGTGGTCTTTCCGGCTCCGTTCGGCCCCAGGAAGCCGGTGATCCGGCCCGGCTCGACGGAGAAGCTGAGGTCGTCGACCGCGGTGAGACTGCCGAACTTCTTGGTCAGGTTGCGAACCTCGATCCTTGTCCCATGTTCTGCAGGATCAGTCATGTGGTCTCCCGGGCGTTTTCATATCCACACCCAATCACCAACCGCTCCCGAGGGCACGGGCAAGGTCAGCGAGTCTCAGCGATCTCTCAGCCTTAGGATGGTGGGCACTATGACGGAGTGGTTGCTGGTCCTTGCCGGCGTCGGGTTGACCATCGGGACTGCAGTCTTCGTCGCCGCGGAGTTCGCGTTCGTGGCGTTGGACAAGACGACGGTCCAGAAAGCCATCGAGCAGGGGGACGTCGCAGCCAGGCCGGTCCTCGCATCCCTGGCCCAGCTCTCGACTCAGCTGTCCGCCTCTCAGGTCGGCATCACCGTGACCACGCTGGTCGTCGGCTATCTGGCGCAGCCCTCGGTCGGCAAGCTGCTGCGCACCCCACTGAGCGCGGTGGGTGTCCCCGCGTCGGCGGTCGAGCCCTCGGCGACGACCGTGGCCCTGCTTCTGGCGACCCTCTTCTCGATGGCCTTCGGCGAGCTGCTGCCGCAGTTCCTCGGCATCTCGGCGCCGCTTCGGACAGCCAAGGTGGTCGCCCTGCCGGTGCGCATCTTCTCGGTGGCCACCAAGCCCCTCATCATCGTGCTCAACGGCTCAGCGAACCTGGTGCTCAAGGCTTTCGGCATCATCCCGCAGGAAGAGCTGTCGGGTGCACGAACCCCGCAGGAGCTCGCGTCGCTGGTCCGTCGATCGGCTGACGTGGGCACTCTGGACGTCAGCACCGCGCGGCTGGTCGCCCGTTCGCTGGACTTCGGCGATCGCACTGCCGCCGACGTCATGACGCCACGTGTTCACGGCACGGCGATCGAACGAACCGCCTCGGCGGGGGATGTGGTGAGGCTGGCTCGCGAGACCGGTCACTCCCGGTTCCCCGTCATCGGCGAGGACTGGGACGACGTCGACGGCCTGGTCCACGTCAAGCGTGCCATCGCCGTTCCGCACGAGCGCCGTGAGGACGTGCCCGTATCCGCGCTGATGGTGGACGCGCTCGTCGTGCCCGAGTCGATCCGGCTCGATCCGTTGCTGTTGATGCTTCGCGGAGCCGGACACCAGATGGCCGTTGTCGTGGACGAGTACGGCGGCACATCGGGCGTCGTGACTCTCGAGGACGTCATCGAGGAGATCGTCGGCGAGGTCAGTGACGAACACGATCGTGCCCGCACCACAGGCCGCATCAGCACTGACGGCTCCTGGACGGTGCCCGGCCTCTGGAGACCCGATGAGGTGCGCGACCGGCTGGGCGCCCCGGTCCCGGAAGGACCGGCATACGAGACGATCGGCGGTTATGTGATGGCCTGTCTCGGTCGCGTGCCCGTTGTCGGTGACGCGGTGTCTGTGACCGGCTGGTCCATGCGCGTCGACGCCATGGACGGTCGTCGCGTGGACCGGCTACGGTTCACCCCCATCGAGGACGAGGTCGAGGGCGCCGAGGTCCTGAGGACCGATCCGTCGAACGTCGGTGAGTCAGCGTGAGTCACTCTGCCGCCTTGTGGCTATCCCTGTTCCTGTTGCTGGCCAACGCATTCTTTGTCGGGGCAGAGTTCGCTGTGATGACCGCCAGGCGCTCGCGACTCGAGCCGCTGGCAGCCGCTGGGAGCAAACGCGCCGAGGTCAGCCTCAAGGCGCTCGAGCAGGTGGCGTCCTTGCTCGCCACTGCTCAGCTGGGGATCACGATCAGCTCGGTGGGCCTCGGAGCCGTCGCCGAGGAGGCGCTGCACGAGATGATCGCCCCCCGACTCAGCTACCTCGGCCTCTCGGATGCATGGGGCCGCCCGGTCTCATTGGCGCTGGCGTTGTTGGTCGTGGTGTACCTACACGTCGTTGTCGGAGAGATGGTGCCCAAGAATCTGGCCATCGCCGGCCCCGAAAAGGCGGCCCTGGTGCTGGCGCCCTCGTTGATGTTCATCACCACGGTGCTTCGTCCGGTGATCCGGTTGTTGGAAGGCCTGGCGAAGGCGATGGTCCGCGGGTTAGGCATCGAGCCCAAGGATGAGCTGACGTCGGCCTTCACCGCCCAGGAGGTTCAGTTCATCGTCGCGGAAAGCCATCGCGAAGGTCTGATCGAGTTCGAACGACACGGCATGGCGAGGCGGGTGCTGGAGTTCAGCGACAGGGTCGCCGCCGACGTGGCGGTGCCGCTCGGCGAGCTGGTCACCCTTCCCTTGGGCGCCACTCCGGACGATGTGGAGCGGCTGGTGGCCAAACGAGGGTTCTCGCGGTTTGCGATCAATGATGCAGCCGGAGAGGTCGTCGGCTACCTGCACCTCAAGGACATCCTGTATGCCGATGACGTCCAGCACCGCGAGCCGGTGCCACTCAAGCGGGTGCGGCGCCTGGCCACAGTGCAGTCCGCTGACGAGGTCGAGGACGTGTTGGCCACGATGCAGCGCACTGGAGCCCACCTGGCCCGGGTCGTGAACCCAGAAGGCGCAGTGACCGGTGTGGTCTTCCTCGAAGACGTGCTCGAGGAGCTGGTCGGCGAGGTGACGGACTCCAGCCAGCGCTGACCTGCGCGAGATCGTCTTCACCGGGTTTGCGATGTTGTGCGACATCAGGTGGCGCCCCGGCAGTGTGCGCCCCCGGCAGGATTCGAACCTGCGCTTCCGCCTCCGGAGGGCGGCGCTCTATCCCCTGAGCTACGGGGGCCAATGGCCCGGTTGGGTATCCCGGTTGAGTGACCAAGCCGAGATAGTTCAGCACTTCGTCCCGCATTGTGCACCGGGTTGACGCGCCGTTGAGGCTAGCAGCCTAGTGTGGCAATCATGGAACGGGGCGGCGCGACTGAGGGTGGGCGCTCACCCGTGGGTCCCCGCAGCGGCGCCGGCCGGATCCTGGTCTGTGACGACACCGAACAGATTCGAGCGCTGATCAGGGTCAACCTCGAGCTCGAGGGCTATGAGGTGGTCGAGGCCGGCGACGGTCAGGAGGCACTAGGGATCCTTGAGGATCCGAACCAGCCTCTGCCAGACGTCATCACCGTGGACGCGCTCATGCCCCGGCGCGACGGGTGGTGGACCGTGTCGATGATCCGTTCTGACCCGAGGCTCGAGCACATCCCGATCGTCATGGTCACAGCGTCGGTCCAGTCCCATCACCGCGTCCAGGCCGAGCAGGCTGCCGTCGACGCTTTTGTCGGCAAGCCGTTCGATCCGGACGAGCTGCTGGCCGTGATTGCCGTTCTGGCGATGGGCGGCAGGGTCTGAGACGGGTCCGAGCCCATCACGCAGCGCACCTAGAATCGTGCAAGTGACCCCCGAAGAGCTCGCGCTTGCCATCCGCACCGCCCTCGCCGAAGCGATCGCCGCCGGCGAGCTTGTAGTGGTCCTGCCCGATGAGGTGCGGGTGGAACGGCCCAGGAACCGCGAGCACGGCGACTGGTCCACGAACGTCTCTCTGCAGATTGCCAAGGGTGCCCATATGCCGCCCCGCGAGGTGGCATCAGCGCTGGCTGCACGTCTGGGTGCGCTCAGCGGCATCAAGGCAGTGGACATCGCCGGCCCGGGCTTTCTCAACATCACCCTCGACGCCGCGTCCGCCGGCGAGCTCGCGCGGACGATCGTGGAGGCGGGACCTGACTACGGCCGCGGTGACGCTGAAGCGGGCCACCGGATCAACGTGGAGTTCGTCTCTGCCAACCCGACCGGTCCGATCCACCTGGGCGGCACCCGTTGGGCCGCCGTGGGGGACTCGTTGGCACGCATCTTCGAGTTCTCCGGAGCCGAGGTGACGCGCGAGTACTACTTCAACGACCACGGGGTACAGATCGACCGGTTTGCGTCCTCCCTGCTGGCTGCAGCCAAGGGTGATCCGGCCCCTGAGGAGGGCTACGCCGGTCCGTACATCAGCGACATTGCCGCTGCCGTCATGGCGCGGGAACCGGGCATCCTCGACCTTGCCGACCCAGAGGCGCTCGAACGCTTCCGCACGCTCGGCGTCGACCTCATGTTCACCGAGATCAAGGCGT
>JBDTMW010000152.1:0-6044 GCA_039934065.1 Actinomycetota bacterium
GCCTCCACCAGCTCGATCGGGTCGGCTTCGCTCGCCGTCTTGTCGGTCCGGTGCCTGACCACCCTCGCGAAGCGAAGCGCCAGTCCGGCCGGATAGCGCGGAGAGCCCTGCACCCCGTCGAAGGCGATCTCCACCACCACCTCGGGGCGCAGCTCGATGACGTAGCCGTCGGTGGATCCGGCCGCGCGCCGGGGCAGCTCGGCAGTCTGCCAGCGCAGCATCTCGTCGGTGAGCCCCTTGAACGTCTTGCCGAGCATGACGAATCCGCCCTCCGGACCGAATCGCCCCTGCGGGTCCCGCGCGCCGAGGTGAATATTGCTCAGCCAACCGCTGCGTCGGCCGTTGCCGCGCTCCACGGCCAGGATGACCAGGTCAAGGGTGTGGACCGGCTTGACCTTGACCCAGCCGCCGCCCCGCCGCCCCATGTCGTAGGCCGCGCCGTTGGCCTTGACCATCACCCCTTCGTGCCCTCGCGCCACGGCGTCGGCGGCAAACGCTGTTGCGGTGGCGACCTGCGCGGGATCGGCGACATCCGTCACCTCGTGTCGGGGCGTCAGCTGGACAAGGGGGAGAGCCCCCTCGAGCGCCGTGCGACGAACACTGTTGGGCTCGTCGATGAGGTCTGTGCCGTCTAGGTGCAGGACGTCAAACAGGTATGCCGTGAGCGGAGTGCGCTCGCGCGCCACCTCCGGATCAACACGGCTCGCAGTACGAGAACCGGTCTCCTGAAACGGCTTTGGCCGACCGTCTGGGTGTAGCGCGATCAGCTCGCCGTCAAAGACTGCACTCGCCACAGGCAATGACCGGACCAGCTCGACGACCTCGGGAACACGATCGGTGATGTCGTCCAAGGAGCGCGTCAGGATGTGAATATCGTTGTCCTGCTTGTGGATCTGAGCGCGGATCCCGTCCAGTTTCCACTCCACACCGGCTGGTCCGGTCTTGGCCAGGGCCTCGGCGATGCTCTTTGCTGAGGTGGCCAGCATCGGGCCGACTCCCCGGCCAACCGTCAGGTGGAACTGACCGAGCACGCCTGGGCCCTCCACCAGAAGAGCTTGCGCGACCGCGGCGAGCTCCCCCTGGGCGGCCACGGCCCGGCGTACGTCTGTCAGTTCGGCGGCACCGGCGTCGGCAACCGCCGACATGACCACCGACTCCAAGGCGCCTTGGCGCAACCCACCCCTCAGCAGGCCCACGACGAAGGTGCGCTCCTCGACGGTCATCCGGCCGACCAGACGCAGGAACAGGTCGGCGCGCTGGCGCAAGCTCCCGGCACCAGCCATGTCGCTGGAGTCCTGCATGACGCGGTCGAGCTCGGTCAGGGTCACGATGCCGGCATCGGGCGGTTCGGAAAGGTCGGACCACGATCGCTCCAACAACGAGGACAGCGCGATGCCCGTGCGGCGCTGGCGCAGCGACCCGGAGAGGAAACGCGTCGCCAGCCCGATCTCGTCCGGCGGTGTCGTTCCCTCGGCGACCTCCCGTGCGCACTGACGCAGCAGGTCCGCGATCAAGGACATCTTCGAGTTGCGCGAGCTGGTCCCCGAGACCTTGTTCGAGGCACGCACGACATCCGCCAGCAACATGATCCAATGTTGACAGGCAGATCCAACCGACAACAGGAGGAAGCTCGTGAGGATCTTCGGCCAAGACGACCGGAACGACGAGGACCACAAGAACAGGTTCAGGGGCGACGCCATGGCACTGGCCGATTCCGACGACGATGGAAATGCCGGCGCTGCAACGCGAATGGTCGAACATCTGATGGATGTCGGTATCGACGGCAGAGGGTCGTTCGACTCGGCGCAGCGGGTTGCCGATGTCGCGATGGCGGAGCATGACGACGCTGAGCGCGCCATCGACGCGATGGTCCGCTCGCACCTCAGGCTCGCCGCCGCCGGTGGCTTCGTCACCAGCGTTGGTGGCTTTGTCATTCTGCCGATTGCGTTGTTTGCCAACGTCTTAGAGTTCTATCTCGTGGCGACGCGGATGGTCGCTGGCATCGCCTCGATCCGCGGCTACGACATCCGCAAGCCAGAGGTGCGCTCCGCAGTGCTCCTCGCGCTGGTCGGCGCTGACGCCGACGACCTGCTCAAGAAGGCCGGTTTCCTCAGCACAGGTCGCCTGGCCAATCTCGCCGCCCAGCGGTTGCCAGGTCCGGTGCTGCTGGCGGTCAACAAGGCGGTCGGGTTCAGGCTGCTCACCCAGGCCGGCAAGAAGTCGCTGACCCGTCTCGGCAAGGCCGTTCCACTGGCCGGCGGTGTGATCGGCGCCGGCGTGGACACCTACCTGCTGAAGCGAATCGCAGACCACGCGCGGCACGAGTTCCCTTCTGCACAGGGGTGAGACCTGCAGTCCCACCGTCCACAGACACCTGAGGCGGTATGTCGCCACGGGCCGGCGGAATCCAGAGTCGACCCATGACGACAACGATTCACCTGAGCGGGCCCGCCGACGTTTTGGCCGTACTGCCCTACCAGCTGGGCTTCCATCCCCGTGACTGCCTCGTGGTGGTGAGCCTGCATGGCAGGCGCATGGGGTTGGTGCAGCGCATTGACCTCCCGCCACCAGAGCACGTTCGCGATGCCGTGGCCGCGATGATCGGTCCACTCCGGCAGGACAAGCCGGCAGCCGTGCTGCTGATCGGGTTCGAAGAACGCGCGGGTGAGAGTCGCCCGATGCTCGACGAGATGACGGTCGTCTGCACAGCCAGCCAGATCGAGATCAACGACCGCATGGTCGTGCGGGGCGGGCGCTGGTTCGATCTGGACTGCCACCTGGACTGTTGCCCGCCTGAGGGCCTGGAGCTGCCAGCCCCGAGCGAGGTGCCTGCCGTGGCTGAGTTCGTCGGACGGGGTGTCTGCCCGCTGCCGGACCGTTCGGCGCTGGCCGATCGGGTGGAAATCCGCAGCCCCTTGTCGGCCAGGGCGGTGTCAACGCTGGCGGGCGAGTGGCTGGAGCTGCGGCGTGAGGCCACCGATAGGGGCCAGGTCGAGCTCAGCGAGACGGAACAGGGGCTCCGCGAATGCCGTGCGAGCGAGATCGCAGTCTGGTCGCGGGTGTTCTGCGACGAGGACCACGCCCCACCGATCCAGGCTCTCCCACCCCAAGATCTGGCCATGCTCGCTGTGTCGTTGACCGACGTGGACCTGCGCGACGCGCTGATCGCGTGGTTGTGCCCCGGGACGCTGCCCCCCGAGCTCATCGACCCGGTGCTGTTCGACCAGGTCAGCGGCGCCCTCCTGGCACCGGCGTGGCTCGACCGGGCCCGTGGGGACGCTGAGCAGGTGATGGCGCTGCAGCGGATCGAGCACCGGCTGTGCGACCTGTGTGCTGCCCTTCCGGATGAGTGGGCGGTGTCGAGCCTGACCGTGCTCGCCTCCTTCACCTGGTGGCGCGGCGATGGCGCGCTGACCCGAATAGCGCTCGATCGGGCGCTCAGGGTCGACCCGCACTACCGCCTGGCCCAGCTGCTCGAGCGGATGGTGGATCTGGCCATCCGGCCGGAACGGGCGACCGCGTGAGGGCCGCAGCGCGCCCTGAGGTCGTGCTCCGGTCCGTGGCTGTTTCACACGTTGGACACCCCATCCCATTTTTCGCGACGGATCCGTATAGTCGAGTTCAGGTCACGAGTTCCAGCAATAAGCCCCGGCTTGCTGGGCGGCAACCCTCCTCCGCGGTGGGGTGCCCCGGGTGATGACCCGGCCGGCTCGGACCAGAGCAGGCAAGCGCGGGCCTTGACCTCCACGGCGGGCCCAGATTTTCGGGAGCTGAACGTGACCGTCACCCTCAGGCGTCACCGAGTGCGAGCACTGAGCCCTACCCCCGTGTCCGCACCCCAGTACGAGGCGACGGGCTGGGCCTCGGGCGCCTGGCGTGAGGGCAGTCCGCATGGTTCGAGGCGCTTCGTCGACATCGGCAGCCTCGTCCTTGAGACCGGCGCGACCCTCCCACAGGTGCGCGTCGCTTACGAGACGTGGGGGACCCTCAACGCCGCACGTGACAACGCGATCATGGTGGAACACGCCCTGACGGGGGACAGCCACGTCGCCGGCCCGACCGCTGAGGGACATCCGACTCCGGGGTGGTGGGACGGACTGATCGGCCCGGGTCGCCCGTTGGACACCGATCGTTGGTTTGTCGTGGCCAGCAACGTCCTCGGCGGCTGCCAGGGCACCACGGGCCCGTCCTCACAGGCACCTGACGGGCGGCCATGGGGCAGTCGCTTTCCCTTCGTCACCATCCGTGACCAGGTCGCCGCTGAGGCAGCCCTGGCCGACCAGCTCGGGATCTCTGTCTGGGCCGCGGTCCTTGGGGGATCGATGGGCGGCATGCGCGCGCTGGAGTGGGCTGTCAGCTACCCCGAATCTGTCCGTCGATGCATCGTGCTGGCCTGCACCGCCGCCGCGTCCGCCGAGCAGATCGCCTGGTGCCAGCCGCAGCTGTTGGCTATCCGTCAGGACGCGAGCTTCTTTGATGGTGACTACTACGACCAGCCGCAAGGCCCCGAAGCAGGGCTGGGGCTGGCTCGCCGGATCGCGCAGGTGACCTATCGCAGCGAGCCCGAGCTCGACACTCGTTTCGGCCGTCAGGCCCAGGGTGAGGAGCAGCCTCTCGGCGGGGGCGGTCGCTACGCAGTGGAGAGCTACCTCGACCACCACGCCGACAAGCTGGCGCACCGGTTCGACGCAAACTCCTACGTGGTGCTGACCGAGTCGATGAACTCTCATGATGTTGGTCGCGGACGCGGTGGGGTGCAGGCCGCGCTTGAACAGGTGAGCGCCGATCTGGTGGTCGTGGCGGTTGACTCCGACCGGCTGTATCCGCCGCGTCTGTCGGATGAGATCGCCCAGGCCAGCGCTACCTCGGGCCCCGTTCACCTCATTTCCTCTGACCATGGTCACG
This sequence comes from Actinomycetota bacterium, assembly GCA_039934065.1. Lineage (GTDB taxonomy): Bacteria > Actinomycetota > Actinomycetes > Actinomycetales > Dermatophilaceae > UBA4719. The sequence goes on from JBDTMW010000152.1 coordinate 4,906, forward strand.
ACGGTTTCCTCATCGAGATCGGTCAGGTCGGCGAGATCGTGCGCGAGTCGCTTTCACGAAACGTTGGCCGCTGAGGACGGCAGCGCGGATATCCGGTAGCGTCACCATGCACGGCAGTGTCGCCGCGCATGGTGAACGAGGAGGTTTCAGGTGGCCGTTGTCGTGGGTTATGTGCCGACCAAGGAAGGCCGGGCCGCTTTGCGCCGAGCCGCTGAAGAATGCCTGTTGCGGCGCACGAAGCTGATCGTGATCAACTCCAACCGTGGCGGTAAGGACTTCGACATGGAGGAAGCCCGACGGTTCGAGGCCGAGCTTGTGGCCATCCAGACCCATCTTGATGAAGTCGGCGTCCAGCACGAGGTCCGTCAGCTCGTCCGGGGCAACGAACCCGCCGAGGACCTGATCGAGGTGGCCGAGGAAGTCAAGGCAGACTTCATCGTGATCGGCCTCCGTCGACGCACACCGGTCGGCAAGCTGATTCTGGGGTCAAACGCCCAGCGGATCCTGCTCGATGCCTCCTGCCCGGTTCTCGCCGTCAAGGCCGCCGCAAACGACTGAGCGGTCCTCACGCTTGGAGCCGGGCAACCGGCATACCCCGCTCGGTCTGGTCTGGCCGTGAATCGTTCCTCAGGTCTGTGCCGGAGCCAGCGGGTCGGGGGAGTCGAGTGGTTCTCGGCCCGGCGCCAGGCGGCTCAGGTGCCCGGGTTTGCGGCGGTTGAGGCGCGAGTACGTCGCCGGACGTCTACAATGGTCCTGCGCACAACCGGCAAGCCTCCGCCTGACCGGTCCCTGCGAACTCCTCCCGCCCCCACCACTGGTCCCCGTTGACGCTCCAGCGCCGGCCATTGGCTCACGCGTTGTAACAGCCTCGCGACGAAAGGTAGTCGGTGTCGACTGTGTCGAACGATTCCTCCCCATCAGGAACCCCGCGCGCCAAGGCGGCCGTCAAGGTGAAGTCGCCGATCAAGATGCCCGCTGAGTTCGCCCACGCGGCGATTCAGGAGCTGGTGCGGATCGGCACCACCCAAGGTTTCGTCGACAGCGAACAGCTTCGGGTTGCGTTGGTACAGGCTGAGGTCAGCCCCAAGCGGATGAAGGCAGTGTTGCGTTCGCTGGACGAGCAGGGGATCCACGTGATG
>JBDTMW010000153.1:0-6020 GCA_039934065.1 Actinomycetota bacterium
GTGTGGACTGCAAGGACCGCAACTACATCACCAAGAAGAACCGCCGCAACAACCCTGACCGGTTGGAGCTCGCCAAGTTCTGCCCGCGTTGCACCAAGCAGACCACGCATCGCGAGACCCGCTGATCCACAGCGTTCGTCAAGGGCCGCGTCCTCACCGGTCGAGCGAGCCCAGGCTCGCGTCAATGTTTCTGCGACCGCTCCCGCCATCGGCAGGGGCGGTCGTTTCTGTGCCCACCGGCTGCCGCCCCGCTTAGCCTCTAGGGTGGTCGCCATGGCCGTCAACGCACGTTTCACCGGGCACACCTACCCGGCCACCCCTCCGTATGCCGTGGGCAGGGAAAAGATCCGCGAGTTCGCCGAGGCTGTGGGCGCCGATGACGCCGTTCACATCGACCCGGCGTACGCCCGCGCCCGCGGTTATCGCGATGTCATCGCCCCTCCCACATTCGCCGTCGTGATCGCCCAGAAGTGCGACCGGCAGTTCATCGCTGACCCCGAGGCGGGGATCGACTTCAGCCGGGTCGTCCACGGCGAGCAGCGATTCGTCCACCACCGTCCGCTGACCGCCGGTGACGAGATCGTGGGCGTGCTGACCGTCGACTCGGTGAGGCAGGCCGGCGGGCACGCCATGGTCACCACTCGCAGCGAGCTGTCCACCATCGAGGGTGAGCCGGTGTGCACCGCCACCTCCACCATCGTGATCCGCGGAGGCGAGTGACCAGATGAGAGACACCGTGCTGTCCGTCCGCGACGTCGAGGTGGGTCAGGAGCTGCCCCCGCTAGCGATCCACATCAGCCGCGAGAGCCTGGTGCGATACACCGGGGCCAGCCTGGACCGCAACCGCATCCACTGGGACGAACGATTCGCCAGGTCGGTGGGGCTTCCGGATGTCATCGCCCACGGCATGTTCACGATGGGCTCTGCGATCAACGTGGTGAGTGACTGGGTCGGCGATGCCGGACGGATCGTGGAGTACGGCACTCGGTTCACCAAGCCCGTGGTGGTTCCATACGAAGCCGGTGCCGACGTGGTGGTAACAGGGGTCGTCACCGCGGTCGATGCCGAGAACCATCGCGCGACGGTCGAGCTCACGGCCGCGTGCGGCGCGGACAAGGTGCTCGGCCGCGCCACGGCCGTCGTCGACCTCGACTGACCGATGCGCGAGGACTATGCCGTCCAGCTATCCGGCTTGACCACGATGCGCGTGGGTGGCCCGGCCGGGCGTCTGGTCACCGTTGACACCACGGACGAGCTGGTTGACGCCATCCGCGCGGTGGACGACGCCGACGAGCCTCTGCTGGTCATCGCCGGTGGCTCGAACCTGATCGTGGCCGACGAGGGGTTCGCGGGGTCGGTGGTCCATGTCGCGACCGGTGGCGTCACCGTCGAGTCCTTTGGCCCTGATGACGGCGTGACGATCCGCGTGGCGGCAGGCGAGGTCTGGGACGACGTCGTAGCCCGTGCGGTCGCGGAGGGATGGTCTGGGATCGAGGCGCTGTCCGGCATACCGGGCTGCGCGGGCGCGACCCCGCTCCAGAACGTCGGTGCCTACGGCCAGGAGGTCGCCCAGACAATCTCGCAGGTTCGCGTCTGGGACCGTCGCGAGCAACGGGTCCACTCGTTCGCCAACGCCGACTGCGGATTCACCTATCGCCACTCGCTGTTCAAGGCGGAGTCTCGATACGTCGTCCTCGACGTGGCGTTCCAGCTCAGGCTGGCGTCCCTGTCCTCGCCCGTCGTCTATGCGGATCTGGCTCGCGCGCTGGACGTCGAGGCGGGGGGGCAGGTGCCACTTCAGGATGCGCGTGAGGCCGTGCTGGCCCAACGCCGGCAGCGTGGCATGGTCCTTGACGACGCGGACTACGACACGTGGAGCTGCGGGTCGTTCTTCACCAACCCGATCATGTCCTCGCGCGCCTATGCCGAGATGCAGGGTCGCGCCGTTGCCCGGCTTAGAGACTCGAACGGACCCGGTGCAGGCGCCAAGGTGCCGCGGTTCGACACCCCGGACGGACTGGTCAAGACCAGTGCCGCCTGGCTCATCGACAAAGCGGGGTTCGGCAAGGGCTACGGCCTCCCGGGGCCGGCCGCGTTGTCGACAAAGCACACGCTTGCGGTGACAAACAGGGGTTCCGCGACAGCAGCCGACGTCGTCGCACTGGCCCGAGAGATTCGCGACGGCGTCCACGATGCCTTCGGCGTCAGCCTGGTGAATGAGCCGGTTCTCGTCGGCATCTCGCTATAGGCAACCTGCGTCGAGCTCAGACGGTGAGCCACTCGTCTATACCCGCGAACATCTGCTTGCGGGCCGACTCGGGGGCCCTGGAAGCCTCGATCGAGCCCCTTGCCAGTGCGGCCAGCTCCATGTCCGAAAGACCGTGTGCCGTGCGAGCGATGTCGTACTGGGCGCTCAGCCGCGAGCCGAACAACAGGGGGTCGTCCGCGCCCAGCGCAATACGCGCTCCGGCATCCATCAGCTGACGCAGGGGCACGTCTCTGGCTGCCCCGTACACGCCGAGCGCGACGTTGCTCCCGGGGCAGACTTCGAGTGCGACTCCGCGGCGCACGACCTCGTCCAGAACTCTCTGGTCCTCGACGCTGCGTACCCCATGTCCCAACCGATCCGGGTCAAGGGCCACGAGCGTTTCGTGAACCGCCGAAGCCCCGAGCAGCTCGCCTCCGTGAGGCACGCAGGCCAGCCCGGCACGACGCGCGATATTGAAGGCAGGCGCGAATTCGCTTGTGGTTCCACGACGTTCGTCGTTGCTCAACCCGAAGCCGACCACCTGTCCCGACCCGTCGCCGGCGTAGCGCGCTGCAAGTCGAGCCAGGATCCGAGCATCCAGTGGGTGCCGGACCCGGCTCGCGGCAACAACGACCGCGACACCGATACCGGTGTCTGCGGAGGCTGACCGCGCCTCGTCCAGAATGATCTCCAGGGCAGGGGTGATGCCGCCGACGAAGGGTGCGTATGAGGTGGGGTCCACCTGGATCTCGAGCCACTGCGAACCCTCAGCGGCGTCGTCCATGGCTGCCTCACGGACGATTCGGCGCAGGTCGCTCTCGTCGCGCACGCACGCGCGGGCTATGTCGTAGAGGCGCTGGAACCGAAACCAGCCACGTTCATCGGCGGCACTCAACGTCGGCGGCCAGGACGTGGTCAGAGCGTCCGGTAGGTGGATGCTGTGCTTGACCGCGAGTGCGCGGAGCGTGGTAATCCGCATCGAGCCGGTGAAGTGAAGATGCAGATGGGCCTTGGGCAGCAGACCCAGGGGTCGAGACATACGGCTCAGTGTGCCTCGCCGAGCAGCTTCTGGATGCGTGCAACGCCCTCGACCAGGTCGTTGTCGGCGAGGGCGTAGGAAAGCCGCAAGTACCCGCTGGGTCCGAACGCCTCACCCGGCACGACGGCCACCTCGACCTCATCCAGGATCAGTGCGGCAAGCTCAGCCGAGGTGGTGCACACCCGGCCACGGATGGTCTTTCCGAGAACGCCCTTGACCGATGGGTAGGCATAGAACGCGCCGCTGGGTGTCGGGCATTCGACACCCTCGATGTCGTTGAGCATCCCGACGATGGTGCGCCGGCGTCGGTCGAACGCCACCCGCATCTCCTCGACGGCGTCCAGGGAACCGGTCAGCGCCGCGATCGCGGCCCGTTGCGAGACGTTGGAGACGTTCGATGTCGAATGTGACTGCAGGTTCGTGGCGGCCTTGATGACGTCTCGCGGGCCGATCATCCAGCCGACCCGCCATCCCGTCATGGCGTAGGTCTTGGCGACCCCGTTGAGCACGACGCAGGTGTCGGCAAGCTCTGGCACCTCGACCGGCATCGAGACCGAGCGGACGCCGTCATACGTCAGGTGCTCGTAGATCTCGTCGGTTATTACCCAGATTCCGTTGGCCAAGGCCCACTGGCCGATCTTCCGGATCTGCTCGGGGGCGTAGACCGCGCCGGTGGGGTTGGATGGTGAGCAGAACAACAGCGCCTTCGTCTGCGGCGTCCGAGCCGCCTCCAGCTGTTCTACGGTCACCAGGTAGTTCTGGTCCTCGCCCGCGAACACCTCGACCGCCGTGCCGCCCGCAAGCTTGATGGCCTCGGGGTAGGTCGTCCAGTAGGGGGCCGGGAGCAGCACCTCGTCACCCGGGTCGAGCAGCGCGGCGAAGGTGTTGTAGACGGCATGCTTGCCGCCGTTGGTGACCAGCACCTGGTCCGGCGTCACCTGATAGTGGCTGTCGCGGAGTGTCTTGGTGACGATCGCTTTCTTCAGGTCTGGCAGCCCCGCCGCCGGCGTGTAACGGTGGTTTGCCGGGTTCTGGGCTGCCGCGACGGCGGCGGCGACAATGTAGTCCGGGGTGGGAAAATCCGGTTCGCCGGCGCCGAAGCCGATGACCGGACGGCCTTCGGCCTTGAGCGCCTTGGCCTTGGCATCGACGGCAAGGGTCGCTGACTCGGCGATGGAGCCGATGCGGCGGGAGACGCGGGTGCGGGGGCTGGGCTCGGTCACGGGACAATGTTCTCAGAAGCCGGCATGGCGTGCGGCGGCACGTCCGCAGGCTGGTCATCAGCCCTTGCCTGCGTGCGGCTGGTGACGGGTTCGCATTGGGCCGCTGACCTCGCGTATGCTCACCCACTGGGTGGTTGACGACAACCATGCTCAGGCATGCCCCGAGGCCTCCCGGCACCTAGATGTGCACGTTGAAGTTGTGCGCAAGCTCGCACGACGGCAGATGGGCGTCGCATAAAGGGCAGTGGCTCAATTGGTAGAGCACCGGTCTCCAAAACCGGCGGTTGGGGGTTCGAGTCCCTCCTGCCCTGCGCAGCGAGATCTGATCCAAACGTTCGATCCGACAGAGACGAAAGGCACGCGAGATGACCGAGACGAGCACGGCAGGCGCCGCAAGCTCAGATCGCGCACGCCGTGACGCGCCTCGCAAGGGCAACCCCGTGGGTCGCTTCTTCGCGGGAATCAGCCTGTTCATCAGCCAGATCCTGGCCGAGCTCCGCAAGGTTGTTCGCCCGACCCGCCATGAGCTGGTCACCTACACGGGCGTCGTCATCGCGTTCGTATCTGTGGTGATGGGATTGGTATGGGGCGCCGACCAGTTGATCGTCAAGCTCGTCGCGTTCGCGTTCGGCAAGTAACAACCTCATCAGTTCACAGCCAGGAAGTAGGTCATCAGCGTGTCCGAGAAGTGGACCTCCGAGGTCTCCGTCGACCAGTCGGCCGACAGCGAGCAGGGCGTCGGCGTCGTCGAACAGGCTGACGTCGACGTGAAGAACGACGACGTGGTTGAGCAGGCAAGCGACGCCGTCGAAAGTGATGACGTCGTCGAGCCGGCCGATGACGCCGTCGAGCCCGCCGACGAGGCTGGCGACATTGACGCTGGTGACATTGACGCTGGTGACATTGACGACGCCGTCGAGGATGAGGCTGCGTTCCGCGCCAAGCTGCGCGTCCAGGAGGGCGACTGGTTCGTCATCCACTCCTATGCCGGCTACGAGAACCGGGTCAAGGCCAACCTTCTGACCCGTGTGACGTCCCTGAACATGGAGCCGTTCATCTTCGACGTGCAGGTCCCTATGGAGACCGTGAGCGAGGTCAAGGGCGGTGTCCGCAAGCTGGTCACCCGGGTGCGGATGCCCGGCTACGTCCTGGTCCGCATGGAGCTGACCGATGAGAGCTGGGGCGCTGTGCGCCATACCCCCGGTGTCACCGGCTTCGTCGGTCACACCCACCAGCCGGTTCCGCTCTCGCACGACGAGATCTACACCATGCTCAACCCGAGCTTCGAAACCGCTGGCGATGCTGCGGGTTCGGCCGGCGGAGCCAAGGCGGGCGAGACCCACATCGTCGACTTCGAGGTCGGCGAGTCCGTCACCGTCATGGAGGGGCCGTTCGAGACCCTTCCTGCCACCATCTCCGAGATCAACCCCGAGAGCCAGAAGCTCAAGGTGCTGGTCTCGATCTTCGGCCGCGAGACACCGGTCGAGCTTTCGTTCAGCCAGGTCGCCAA
>JBDTMW010000154.1:0-5986 GCA_039934065.1 Actinomycetota bacterium
CTGGCCGATCGCGTCGTCCCGCTCATCGTCGAACTGGGTAGACGTACGCGCCGGCGCTGATAAGTTCGCTGCGTGACCAACCAGCCGCGCCGGTGTGTGTGTCCGGGCTCCTACGACCCTGTGACGATGGGCCATGTCGACGTGATCTCCCGGGCCTCGGCTCTGTACGACGAGGTGGTCGTGGCTGTGTTGCACAACGACGCCAAGGGGGGCACCTTCAGCATCGAGGAGCGGGTCACACTGCTTGACGCGGCGCTGGCCGGCCTGGCCAACGTGCGGACCGAGGCGTTCGCGGGGCGGCTGCTGGTGGATGTCTGCCGCGATGCGGGGGCGCAGGCGGTCGTCAAAGGCCTGCGCAGCGATACGGATTTCGCCTACGAGCTGCCCATGGCCCTGATGAACCGGCACCTGTCCGGTGTCGAGACGGTGTTCCTCCCCGGCGACCCAAGGTTCGGTCATGTCTCGAGCTCACTGATCAAGGAGGTCGCGGCCTTCGGTGGTGACGTCACCGGGCTCGTGCCCGAAGCGGTTCGGGTGGCTCTTCTCGCCCGGGCCCAGCAGACAGAAGGAAGCTGAACACCCATGGATGTCCAGGACCGGCTCAACGAGATCGCCGCCACGGTTCGCGCTGCCAAGGCAATGCCCATGTCTGCGTCCTGCCTGGTCAACAGGAACGAGATACTCGACGCCCTCGAGCGGGTGCGCGAGGTGCTGCCGGTCGACCTCGACCACGCGGACGCTTTGTTGTCCGACCGTGATGCGGTGGTCACGGCCGGTCGCGAAGAGGCGGAGCGCCTGTTGGAGGCTGCCCGCGCCGAGCGTGACCAGCTGATCGAGCAAACCGCCGTGCTCGTGGCCGCCCGCGAGCGCGCCGATGCCGTGGTCGCGCAGGCTCGGACCGAGGCGGCCCGGTTGCTGGCCGACGCGGACGACTACGTCGACCGCAAGCTCGGCGAGTTCGAGGTGGTTCTGGGTCAGCTCGGGTCGCAGGTGACCAACGGGCGAGAGCGGCTGGCCGCCCGGCGTGAGACCGACCTGGCGCGCATCGAGGCCACGCTCGAGGGTTCACTGGACGAAGAGCAGTCGCGGGCTGCGGCGCTGCTCGACGTTGACGCTGCATTTGGGCGAACGCCGCCCCCTCCGGTAGCCTGATTCGTCGGTCTTCGTCTTGTGTGGCGTTGGCCGAGCCTGCCCACGGAATCGACGACAGTCCGCCACCATCGGAAGCCATGAACCGCCTGAACCCGCGCCTGCCCCTGGTGTTCGACACCAGGGAGCTCAGCCGACGAGCAGGCTCCATGCTCGAGGTGCAACGGACCGTTCCGGCTCCGGACGACCTGGGTGACATCGACGTGATCGGCATACCGCCAGGCCAGCCCATCGAGCTGGACCTGCGGCTGGAGTCGGTCATGGAGGGTGTTCTGGTCACTGGCTCGGCAGATGCCACTGCGACCGGTGCCTGCGTGCGGTGCCTGGACCCGATCACCCGCCATGTGGGTGCTCGATTCCAGGAGCTGTTCGCCTACCCCGATCGTGCGGCTCACCACCAAGAGGTGGCGACCGAGGACGATGACGACGATGTGTATGAGCTTGTGGGCGACCTGTTCGACCTCGAGCCTGTTCTCCGGGATGCCATGGTTCCGGCCATGCCGTTCCAACCCGTATGCCGGAGTGACTGTCCGGGCCTGTGTTCCGAGTGTGGGGCGCACCTGGCGGAAGACCCGACGCACCACCACGACCAGCTTGACCCACGATGGGCGGCGTTGCAGAAGATCGCGACTCCTCCCGGCAACCAAAAGAAAAGGAACTGACGTGGCTGTCCCGAAGCGGAAGACGTCGCGCTCCAACACCCGTTCGCGTCGTGCGAACTGGAAGGCGAGCGCCACCACGCTGACCTCGTGCCCGCAGTGCTCTGCCCCCAAGCAGCCGCACATCGCGTGCCCGTCCTGTGGCATCTATGACGGTCGCCACTATGGCGTCGCAGAGCGCAGCGAGCACCAGGGCTGATCCGGTCGGTGCGCGCGTGAGCATTTCTCAGTCCTCGCAGGAGGACAGCGCGTCTGAGCGGCCCGTCGATCGTCTGTCCGCCCACCTGTTCGAGGTGGTCGGTGAGACGATCGACGAGCCGCTGCTTCTGCGTGCGCTGACGCATCGTTCCTACGCCTACGAGAACGGCGGGCTGCCCAACAACGAGCGGCTCGAGTTCCTCGGCGACTCTGTGCTGGGCCTGGTGGTCACCGACAGCCTGTACCTGGCACACCCGGACCTGGCCGAGGGCCGGCTCGCCAAGCTGCGTGCGGCCGTGGTCAACATGAGAGCACTGGCCGACGTGGCCCGGACGCTTGGTCTCGGCGAGTACGTGCTCCTTGGCCATGGCGAGGAGACCACCGGCGGGCGAGACAAGGCCTCGATCCTGGCCGACACGATGGAAGCCGTCATCGGCACCGTCTACCTGTCTGCCGGGCTGTCGGCCGCGACGACCTTCGTCCACCATCTGCTCGACCCCCTGATGAAGTCCTCCGCAAGCCTGGGCGCCGGGCTGGACTGGAAGACGAGCCTGCAGGAGCTGACCGCCGCCGGCTCGCTAGGCGTGCCGGAGTACCGCGTCACAGAGCAAGGTCCCGACCACGAGAAGATGTTCGAGGCCCAGTCGGTGGTCGGCTCCGAGATACTGGGATCAGGCTCGGGGCGCAGCAAGAAGGAAGCCGAGCAGAAGGCCGCCGAGGTCGCCTGGACCGAGCTGACCCGCAGGGCCGACGCCGTGCTCTCCAGCGAGGTCGAGCCTGCTCGCCCGGACGCCGACGACTCCGATCCGCTCGCCGGGCCCGAGACCGAGCGCACAGACCGACAGGATGCCTGAGCTTCCTGAGGTCGAGGTCGTCCGGCGCGGGCTGGCGGAGCACATCGTCGGACGCCGTATCGCCTCGGTCGCATTCTTGGGCTCCCGCGTCGCCCGCCGGCACCTGCCAGGGCCGATGGATCTGGCAGATCGCCTGCAGGGCAACGTTGTTCATGCCGCGGAACGTCGGGGCAAGTACCTCTGGCTGGTCCTTGAGGCACCTGACGGCCACACGCAGTCCCTCATCATGCATCTGGGGATGAGCGGTCAGCTGCTCGTCGAGGCGCCGGGCGCACCGCGCGAGACCCACCTGCACGCAACGTTCGACTTCGCTGACGACGGGCCGCAGCTTCGTTTCGTGGACCAACGCACGTTCGGCGGCATGGCCCTTGCCGACCTCGTGCCAGATCTCGGAGCGGCGCCGCGCCCCGGGGGTCTCCCCGAGAGCATCACCCACATCGCCCCAGACCCGCTCGAGCCGGCGTTCGACCAGGGCGCGGTCATCGCGCGACTGAAGGCACGGCATACGGCGGTCAAGCGATCGCTCCTGGATCAGGGGCTCGTCTCCGGAATCGGCAACATCTATGCGGACGAGGCGTTGTGGCGCGCCAAGGTCCACGGTGAGCGGGAGTCCGCATCGCTGACGAAGCCGGCACTCGGGCGGCTGATCGACCAGGCCCGAGACGTGATGCTCGCCGCGCTAGGACAGGGCGGCACGAGCTTTGACGCGTTGTACGTGAACGTCAACGGGGCCAGCGGCTATTTCGACCGGTCACTGAATGCCTATGGCAGAGAGGGCTTTCCGTGCCTTCGCTGTGGCACGCTCATCCGTCGCGAGTCATTCATGAACCGGTCCTCGTACTCGTGCCCGCGATGCCAGCCACGACCCCGAGCGGCCGGCAATCACTCGCCTGGGTAGCGAACCCCCAGGTCGGCGCGTGCCTGGTCGATCAGCTCCAGGATCGCGATGGTGTCGGCCTGGGGAACCAGAGGACTCCCCAGTAGTCCCTCTCGCAGACACCGCTCGACCTCTTTGATCTGTGGGCCGTATTCGGTCTTCTCGCTGTCAGCCCTTGACACTCCCTCGCTCGTGGTGACCACGAGGTGGTCGGGGTTGAGGAACCACGGCTCGACCGAGATCGAGCCGGCCGTCCCGGCAATCGTGGCCCGTCCGGGAGCCAATCCCGTGGTGGCGCAACGCAGCTGGGCCGTGGCGCCCGATCGATAGCCCCACTGCAACGCCGCGGTGGCGTCGGAGCCGGTGGGTGACAGCGTGCCGACCACCTGCTGGCTGTCGGGGCGACCGAGGAACAGCCACGCGAAGTGCATTGGATAGACGCCCAGGTCGAGCAGTGCCCCGCCGCCGTTGGCCAGGTCGAACAGGCGGTGCGCCGGGTCGAAGTCGAGACCGATGGAGAAGTCGGCATGGACTGCCAGGACGTCGCCGATGTCGCCTCGGGCCACCAGCTCCTGGGCCTTGAGAATCAGCGGGTTGGCGCGCATCCAGACCGCCTCCATGGCGAAGACGCCCCTGTCGCGGGCGGCGGTCGTCACCTCACGGGCTTGGGCGGCGTTGAGGGCCAACGGTTTCTCGATGAGAACGGGCTTGCCGGCGTCGATCGCCATCAGGGCCTGCTCGTGATGGAACGGGTGCGTGGTGGCGACGTAGACGACGTCGACCTCGGGATCCTCGATCACGGCCCGGTAGTCGCCGTAGCTGTGGGCTGCGCCGAAGCGTTCGGCGAACGCGGCCGCGCGGCCAGCATCACGGGCCGCGACGGCATACAGCATGTTGTTGCCGTGGTGGAGGTCAGCAGCCATCGAGGCCGCGATGCCGCCTGCGCCCAGGAAACCCCATCGGATCGGACGGTCGGCGAGCTTTGACACGCTGAGCTGGGACATGTCTGGAGCCTATGTCTGGCGGGTACCGGGCTCGTAGGCTCAGGCCATGGAGCGCGTCTCGATCTTCGTCCGCGGACGGGTCCAGGGTGTCGGGTTTCGATGGTGGACCCGGGCACGGGCACTGGAGCTCGGACTGGCCGGTTTCGCCAACAACCTGAGCGACGGACGGGTCGAGATCTGCGCTCAGGGACCGGCGGAGGCTCTTGAGCGGCTACGCGAGCTGGTCGAGGAGGAGCCGTCGTCGACGGGGCGACCGGGACGCGTCGTGGCGTGTGTTGTCCAACCGAGGGGTATCAAACCAGGACTATCCGGATTCCGCGAAAGGTAACTAGTTCTTCCCGTTGACCTGCGGCTGAGCCGGTGAGACTCTGGAAGTGCCCCAAGTGGGCTGGCGCTCTGAAGGCGTCCACAATCACTGTCCAACGCCCTTCGCACGTGCGAAGGATCTCCTCGGAGTTGGTATGGCCAAGGCGCTGCTGGGTCAGCGAGTGTATCGGGACGATCGTCTGGTCCTGGAGAGCGCTCGCCTCAGGTCGCGAGTGCGTGATCTGGAGACCGTTATCGAACATCTGCAACTCGACAATGATCGGCTGCGCGAAGGAAGACGCGAAGACCAGCGGGCAGACGCCGCAAACATCCGGCAATCAGTCCACTGAGCGTCCTGGGCAGTCTGGGCACACCGAGGGGTCAACGCCCCGTCGCGCGCAATCCCCGCTGTGGGGGTTGCTCGCCGGTACAGTGAGGCCGTTCATCGCCGCGCCAGAGGAGCCCATCGCACGTGTACGTCAAGAGCCTGACCCTGCGGGGCTTCAAGTCGTTTGCGTCGGCAACCTCGCTCCAGCTTGAACCCGGAATCACCTGCATCGTCGGTCCCAACGGCGCGGGCAAGTCCAATGTCGTCGATGCCCTCGCCTGGGTGATGGGCGAGCAGGGCGCCAAGACTCTGCGCGGCGGCAAGATGGAGGACGTCATCTTCGCCGGCACGGCCGGCCGTGCGCCACTGGGGCGGGCCGAGGTCTCTCTGACGATCGACAACACTGACGGGGCGTTGCCGATCGACTACGCCGAGGTCACGATCGCCCGGACGATGTTCCGAAACGGCGGCTCCGAGTACGCCATCAACGGCACGGCGTGCCGCCTGCTGGACATCCAGGAGCTGCTCTCCGACTCCGGCATCGGCCACGAGATGCACGTCATCGTCGGCCAGGGGCAGCTCGACGCCATCCTGCGTGCCACTCCCGAGGA
>JBDTMW010000155.1:0-5943 GCA_039934065.1 Actinomycetota bacterium
TCGTGGACCAGGAACCGGTTGGCTGCCGTGCAGGCCTCGCCGATGTTGCGCATCTTGGCCAACATGGCACCCGCCACCGCCGCGTCCAGGTCGGCGTCCTCGAAGACCAGGAACGGCGCGTTTCCGCCGAGCTCCATCGAGACCCGCAGCAGCTGCTCGGCTGACTGCTCGACCAGCCTGCGCCCGACCGGCGTTGACCCGGTGAAGGTGAGCTTGCGCAGCCGCGGATCGCGGATGATCGGCTCGATCACCTCTCCCGTGCGGGACGTCGTGATGACGTTGACGACACCTGCGGGCACACCGCATTCGGTGAGCACGTCTACCAGGGCCAGCATCGACAGCGGCGTCTGCTTGGCCGGCTTGACCACCATGGTGCAACCCGCCGCCAGCGCAGGGCCGATCTTGCGCGTGCCCATCGCCAGCGGGAAGTTCCACGGGGTGATCATCAGCGTCGGGCCGACCGGCTGTTTCATGGTCAGCAGCCGGGTCGCACCGTTCGGGGCCGTGGACCAGCGCCCGCTGATGCGAACCGCCTCCTCGGCGAACCACCGGAAGAACTCGGCGCCGTAGGTCACCTCGCCACGAGCCTCGGCCAGTGTCTTGCCCATCTCCAGGGTCATCAGGAGCGCAAAGTCCTCAGCACGCGCGGTGATCGTCTCGAACGCCTTGCGCAGGATCTCGCCGCGGTCTCGGGGCGGCGTGGCAGCCCACTCCGCCTGTGCCGCAACGGCTGCGTCGAGGGCGGCCGCACCGTCGGCGACCGTCGCATCCGCCACCGAGGTCAGGGTCTCCCCTGTCGACGGGTCCTCCACGTCGATCGTCCTGCCGTCGCTGCCGGCACGCCACGTGCCGCCGATGAACAAGCCCGTCGGGACACGTGCGAGCAGGGACTTCTCAGAATCGGTCAACGCCACGGGATTGGCCCTTTCGGTTGGCAATGCAGGTGATTCAGATCAAGAGCAGGGAAACCAGGTATGGCGGGGGCGCGCACACGACACATCGGTGCGATACGACGAGGGAGTCAGGCGTTGGCCGCGAAAGCCTGTCCGAGGATGTCGAGTCCCTCATGAAGCAGGTCGTCCCCGGCAGAGAGCGGTGGCAGGAATCGCAGGACGTTGCCAAACGTACCGGCCGTCAAGGTCACCAGACCATGACTGTGGCAGTAGGCATTGACGGCAGCGGTCACCGCGGCGTTGGGGGTCTTGTCGCCGCGACCCGACACGAGCTCGAGGGCAAGCATCGCCCCGCGGCCGCGGACGTCGCCGATGACCTCGAACTTGTCAGCCAGCTCATGCAGGCGGGGCAGGAACAGCGCCTCAATCTCGCGGGCACGACCGCAGAGGTCCTCAGCCTGCATCATCTCCATGGCCGCAAGAGCCGCCGCGCACGCGACCGGGTTGCCGCCATACGTCCCGCCCAAGCCACCGCTGTGAACAGAGTCCATCGCGTCCGCGCGACCAGTCACCGCAGCCAGGGGAAGCCCACCGGCAATGCCCTTCGCGCTCGTGATCAGGTCGGGTACAACACCCTCGTGCTCGCAGGCGAACCAGTTGCCGGTCCGGCAGAAGCCGGTCTGGATCTCGTCGGCGATGAAGATGATCCCGTTCTCGGTGCACCAGTCCGAGACCCTCTTGAGGAACCCCGGCGGCGGCACGATGAAACCACCCTCACCCTGGATCGGCTCAATGATCACCGCCGCGGTGTTCTGCTCGCCGACCTGGGTGTGCACAAGCGAGACGAACTCCTCGAATGCCTCATCGGCGCAACGGTCTTCGCCGGTCGGCCAGCGGTAGGGATAGGCCATCGGCACCCGGTAGATCTCGCCGGCAAACGGGCCGAAGCCCTGCTTGTAGGGCATGTTCTTCGCAGTCAGCGCCATCGTCAGGTTCGTGCGGCCGTGATAGGCGTGGTCGAACGCCACCACGGCAGTGCGCCCCGTGAACGTGCGCGCCACCTTGATCGCGTTCTCCACGGCTTCGGCGCCGGAGTTGAACAGCGCGGTGCGCTTCTCGCCATCGCCGGGAGTCAGGGCGTTGAGGCGCTCGGCGACTGCGACGTACTCCTCATACGGCGTGACCATGAAGCAGGTGTGGGTGAAGTCCTCGACCTGGGACTGCACCGCCGCGACCACTCGAGGCGCCGAGTTGCCGACCGTGGTGACCGCGATACCCGAGCCGAAGTCGATCAGGTGGTTGCCGTCGACGTCCACCAGGATTCCGCCGCCGGCCCGCTCGACGTAGATAGGCAGACCTGTTCCGACGCCTGCGGACACCGCCGAGAGCTTGCGTTGCTGGAGCACCTCGGAGCGGGGGCCAGGGATTGCCGTCGCCAGGATTCGCCGCTGTTCGACGGGCACGGTGGTCATCGGGTGCTCCTTGGGGCGTAGGTCATGGGCCGGGGCAGCGCTGCGCCCGGCGTCGACCATGCTCCGGCAGCCATATCATGTTGTCCAATACTTGTTTGGCACCTGTCTGATGCCTTGGAGGCATGCCCGCCACGGAAGGGAAGCCGATGGAGCTGCGGCACGTGCGCTACTTCCTGGCCGTGGTCGACGCCGGTTCGGTCACGGCCGCCTCACATCTGGCCCATGTCACCCAGCCCTCGCTGTCTCGCCAGCTGCGGCTCTTCGAGAGCGACCTCGGGATCACCTTGTTCACCCGTTCCGGCGGGCGGCTGGCGCTGTCCGCCGCCGGCCGGCAGTTCGTACCGGTCGCCCGCGATCTGGCTCGCCGGGCCGACGCCGCTGCGGAGGCGGCAGCAACCCTGGCCGCTGGCCGCCTCCAGCACATCACCATCGCCGCTCCGGGAACGACCTTTACCGATGTCCTGGCCCCGTTCCTGGCCACTCTCCACCCGGACGACCCGTTGCCTGCCGTCTCCGAAGAGCATCCGCAGAGGATCTACGCAGCCCTCCGGTCAGGTGCCGACCTGGCCATCGCCACTGAGCGGCCACCCGCCGGCCTGGCCTTCCAGCCGTTGGCAGTGCTGCCCGTCTGGGCGTACGTCCCGCCGGAGCACCTGTGGGTCGGCCGAGGCTCGGTCACCGTCGCCGAGCTGGTCCAGCAGACACTGCTCCTGCTCACCCCGGACTACAGCCCGCGCCGGGTGCTGGACCACTCGGTGGAGCAGGGGCGACTGAGCTACACGTCAATCCTGGAGTTCGGCACACCGCAGGTCGCCCAGGCGGTTGCCGCGGCCGGACGCGGCATTGCCGTGGTGTCCGATGACCCACGCTTCGGGCTGCAGCCACTTGACATCATCGGCAGGCACGGCGCTCTGAGCATCAGGCTGTATGCCGCGTGGGACCGCGAGCACCACGCCGCCGGTGCGATCTCCGACCTTGCACGACGGTTGAGCGACTACTGCGTCGCTCGCTATGGGCCCCAGGTCGCGCCTCCTCCGCAGCCGACATAGGCGCGATCAGGAAGCTAGCCCAGCGGATGGGAGAATGGGTCCATGTCGCGCCCAGCTGGGGACCCGCCCCGGCCCATCCGCGGCAGACACCGGCCACCGCGCCATGGTCCAGCGGCACGCCAGCCCCGACGCCACTGGTCGTTGCTGCGGAAGGGGTCCGTCTTCCTCGTCGCCACCATAGTGGGCTCGATGCTCATCAGGGCCTTCCTCCTCCAGGCCTTCTACATCCCGTCCGGATCGATGGAACCAACCCTTCATGGTTGCCAGGGTTGCGCCGGCGACCGGGTGCTCGTCAACAAGCTGATCGACCACATCGGGGGCGTGCACCGCGGCGACATCGTGACATTCCGAGACCCCGGGGGCTGGCTCATGCACGGTTTCGCGGCGCCGCAGACCCAGAGTGGCGTCAACAACGCCCTGGTGTTCCTCGGTCTCGCGCCCGAAAGTGGTGCGGGGGACCTCATCAAGCGCGTCATCGGGGTTGGTGGCGACACCGTCGAGGGACGGGCTGGCACGGTCTACGTCAACGGCATTCGGCTCGAGGAGCCCTATGTCTTCCCCGGCGACAGCTCCAGCGAGATCGACTTCAAGGTGACCGTGCCCGTCGGCAACCTGTGGGTCATGGGCGACCACCGCAGCGAGTCAGGGGACAGCCGCTTCCAGCAGCAAGCACCGGGGAAGGGGTTCGTCCCCTTGAAAGACGTCGTGGGCCGCGCCTTCGCCATCAGCTCGCCGCTCAGCCGGATCGGCCTACTGGACCGTCCGGCGACGTTCGACCAGATAGATGCGACCCCCCAGCACTGAGCGAGAGGCCAACAGAGGGCGGCGGTCTCTCAGCCCAGGTCCGCAGCAGCTCCCACGACACCGGCGCCGAGAAGCCGGGCAATCTCATCTCCGGCCAGACCAAGCTCGGCCAGAACCTCAGCGGTGTGCTCCCCGGCTGCCGGTGGTGGGAGCTCGAGCCGGGCGGTCGTCTCCGAGAACCGGGGGGCCGGCGCCGGCTGGACCACGTCATTGCGCGTGACGAAGGTGCCGCGGGCAACGTTGTGCGGGTGCTGCGGCGCCTCGGACATCGACAGCACTGGAAAGACGCATCCGTCGACGCCGGCGAACAGCTCTTCGGAGGCGGCCCGGGTCCGCAACGCAAACTCCGCCGCCAGCCGGAGCCGGAGCGTCGGCCAGGACCGGGGGTCGTACTGGCTGCTCGCATCGATGTCGTCGACCCCGAGTCGCTCCAGCACCATCGCGAAGAAGGCCGGTTCCAGCGGGCCGACCGACACGTAACCACCGTCCGCTGTTGGGTAGACGTCATAGAACGGAGCCCCCGTGTCGAGCAGGTTCGCCCCCCGCTCGTCGGTCCATCGCCCTATCGTCTTCATCCCGTAGAACTGGGCCATCAGCAGGGCGGACCCGTCCACCATCGAGGCGTCCACCACCTGACCGCCGCCGGTGCGAGCGGCGGACAACAAAGCGGCCACCACGCCATACGCAAGCAGTAGTCCGCCACCGCCGTAGTCGCCAACCAGGTTCAGCGGCGGCACGGGAGACCCGCCGTGGCGGCCGATGGCCGAGAGCGCTCCCGACAGCGAGATGTAGTTGATGTCATGGCCGGCGGTCTGAGCCAGCGGACCGTCCTGACCCCACCCGGTCATCCGGCCGAAGACCAGACGCGGAGTGCGTTGGAGGCAGACGTCGGGTCCGAGACCCAGCCGCTCCATGACACCGGGACGGTAGCCCTCGATCAGGGCGTCCGCGGAGTCGACCAGCTTGAGAACCAGCCCGACCCCCTCCTGCGACTTCAGGTTGACGGCGATCGAGCGTCGCCCGCGGGAGACCACGTCGGCACGGACCGCAGCCATCGTCGCCGGTCCGCGAACCCAGCCCGGCCCGCCCACGCCGTGGGAGAGCCGGTCGACGCGGATCACGTCGGCGCCCAGGTCAGCCAGCATCATTCCGGCGAACGGGCCGGGGCCGATGCCCGCCATCTCGACAACCCTGATCCCGGACAGGGGCCCCTTCTCAAGAACCGGGTCCGTCCCGGACACGGAATCCATCTCAGGCACCGTCGCTCAGGTCGAAACGCTCGTCCAACAGCGTGCGCAGCCCGGGCACCACCTCAGCCGTGAAGGATGTGAGGAACCGGGACTGGTCGTGGCCCGGGCCATGGAAGACGAGGTGGTTGAAGCCGAGGTCGACATAGGGCTTGATCTGGCTGAGCGCCGTCTCGGGATCGGACGCCACGATCCAGCGACTGGCCACCTGCTCGATCGAGAGCGCATCGCTGGCAGCCTCCATCTGGGTGGGGTCGCTCAGGCCATGCTTCTGTTCGGGCGACAGCGACAGCGGAGCCCAGAAGCGGGTGTTCTCCAATGCCAGCGCGGGGTCCGGGTCGTAGGAGAGCTTGATCTCGATCATCCGGTCGATCTCCCCGCCGCCGCGTCCGGAAGCGACCAGGCCTTCGTCGACCGCTGGGATGAGCTTGTCCCGGTACAGCTCCGGACCCTTGCCCGAGGTGCAGATGAACCCGTC